>NZ_PSWM01000017.1:0-82056 GCF_002932795.1 Rathayibacter sp. AY1B5 | reverse complement strand
GGTGGGGGCGGCGCTCATTGCGGACTCCTTCGGCAGCGGTCCGACCATCCTAGAGCCCTGGTGGAGCGCTCTCTCGCCCCGGAACGCGGGACATCCCGCCCTGGACGACCACGAGGCGCCGCCTCCCCGCCCGGACACCGCGATGAGGGCGGGGTCCGGGCGGGGAGGCGGCGCCCCGGAGCAGAGGGCGGGAGCGCAGGACGCGGGCGGCCGGCGCCTCCCGATCAGGCCCGGTGGGCGCCGTGCCCGTCGCGGGGAGGAGCGGTGCTGATCGAGTCCGTCCGGACGTCCGGCTCGATGCTGCCCGCGGCCAGGTCGGCCCCGGCGCGCGCGGCCAGCTGCGGGTCCGTGCGGCGCAGCTCCTCCGCGCTGTCCTCGGCCGCGAGGTCGTGCGCCTCCTGCATGGCCGACTTCGCCCGCAGCGGCGGGGTCTTGAGGAACCACGAGAGCACGAAAGCCAGCAGGACCACACCCAGCGCGACCTGGAACACGGTCACGGTCGCGTCGTTGAACCCGGTCAGGAACGGTGCCGACAGGGCGCGGTCCGCGGTGTTCAGGAACGAGGTGTCGCCGTCGAGCGCGGAGCCGATCGCGGCGGTGTCCTGCGACTGCAGCAGCTTCAGGATCCCGGCGTTGGCCGGGTCCGCGGCGACGGCCGGATCGGTGGCGGCCCGCTGCAGATCCGCCGCGAGCGCCGGGTTCTTGAAGGCCGCGGCGATGGTGTCGGGGATGCGGCTGAACAGCACCGAGAAGATCACGGCGGTGCCCAGGGTGCCGCCGATCTGGCGGAAGAACGTGGAGGCGCTGGTCGCGACTCCCATGTTCGCCACGTCGACCGAGTTCTGCGAGGCCAGGGTGAGGGTCTGCATCATCTGCCCGAGCCCGAGGCCCAGCATCAGCATCCCGCCCATCATGAAGATCACCGGCTTGTCGATCGTCACGAAGGTGAAGTAGAAGAACGCGGCCGACATCAGGAAGGTGCCGACGATCGGGAAGGCGCGGTAGCGGCCCGTGCGCGAGATGATCTGACCCGAGACGATCGAGGCGATCATCAGGCCGAGGATCATCGGCAGCATCAGGAAGCCGGACTCGGTCGGCGTGGCGCCGTTCACCAGCTGCAGGTACAGCGGGATCGCCATCATGCCGCCGAACATGCCGAAGCCGACGAGGACGCCCAGCACGGTCGCCATCGAGAAGGTCGGCGAGCGGAAGAGCTTGAGGGGGATGAGCGCGTCGTCGCCCATCATCCGCTCTGCGGCGATGAAGCCGATGATGCCCAGCGCGCCGACGATGTAGCAGACCCACGCGATCGGCGAGCCCCAGCCCCACTCGCGGCCCTGCTCCGCGATCAGCAGCAGCGGGCCCGCGGCGATGACGACGAGGGAGGCGCCCCACCAGTCGATCCGCACCGAGCGCTTGCCGGCGGGCTTGGGCAGGTGGAGGAACCGCACGACGATGAAGAGCGCGACGGCGCCGATCGGCAGGTTGATCAGGAAGACCCAGCGCCAGCCGGTGATGAAGAGGATCTCGGGGGTGCCGGCGAGCAGGCCGCCGATGAGCGGTCCGACGACGCTGGAGATCCCGAAGACGGCCAGGAAGTAGCCCTGGTACTTGGCGCGCTCGCGCGGGGGCAGGATGTCGCCCATCACCGTGAGCGCGAGCGACATGAGCCCGCCAGCGCCGAGGCCCTGCACGGCGCGGAAGCCGGCGAGTCCGAGCATCGAGGTCGAGAAGCCGGCGAGCGTCGAGCCGATCAGGAACAGCACGATCGCGATCAGGTAGAGCGGGCGGCGTCCGAAGATGTCGGAGAGCTTGCCGTAGATCGGCGTCGCGATCGTCGAGACGATCAGGTAGGCGGTGGTCACCCACGCCTGCTGCGAGAGGCCGTCGAGGTCGTCCGCGATGGTGCGCATCGAGGTGCCGACGATGGTCTGGTCGAGCGAGGAGAGGAACATCCCCGCCATCAGGCCGAAGATGACGAACAGGATCTGCCGGTGCGACATCACGGCGCCGGACGGCGTCGAGGTCGGAGCGGATGGAGCGGAGGCGGAGTCGGCCACGGTGGTCCCCTTGTCTGGCGGACGCGTCCAGGCACGGCGATCCGCCGCAAACGTTGCGTGCTGCGCAAAGTTACACCGCGTGCGGAGAGCGCGACAGGGCGTCCGGCGAGCCTGAACGGGATCTCAGGGCCGCCGTGCCGGGGCGATGCCTCAGGCCGGAGCGGGGACCGCCTCGTCCGCCCAGCCGGCCTCGCGGAGCGCTGCGCGGGCCTCGGCTCGGGCCGAGTACGGCGTGCGCACGCCGAGGATGTCGCGGTAGTTCTGGTGCCCGGGGCCGGCCCAGAGGACGGCGTCGCCCTCGTGCGCCAGGGAGACGGCGACGCGGATGGCGCGCTTGGGGTCGTCGACCTCGTGGATCTCGGCGTCCGGACGTGCGGCGCGGGCGGCGTCGACGAGGGTGCGCCGGATCGAGGCCGGGTCCTCGAAGCGCGGGTGGTGGTCGGTGACGACCAGCACGTCGCTGCCCCGGACGGCGGCTTCGGCCATCGCCGGGCGCTTGAGCGCGTCCCGGTCGCCGTCGGCGCCGAACACCATGATCACGCGGCCGGGAGTGACCTCGCGGACGGCCTCCAGGGTGCGAGCGAAGGCGTCGGCGCTGTGGCCGAAGTCGACGTACACCGTGGGGCCGCGGTCGCCCGAGACGCGCTCGGTGCGGCCGGGGAGGGAGGCGTCGACTCCGCCGTCGCGGTGCAGCGCGGCGCGGATCTCGCCGATCGGCCGACCGGACTCGATCAGCATCACGATCGCCAGCCCGGCGTTGGCCGCCATGTGGGTGCCGATGATCGGCACGGAGGTCGTGATGGCACGGCCCTCGCGGTTCCCGATCCGGAAGCGGGTGCGGCCGAACTCCTGCTCGAGCACCGTCACGGTCCAGTCGGCGTCGACGCCCGGGAGGGAGGTGATCGTGGTGACCGGCACTCCGGCGACCTCGACGAGGCGCGCGCCCGCGGGGGAGTCGAGCGAGACGACGGCCCGGCGCGCGCGATCGGGCTGGAAGAGCTGCGCCTTCTCGCCGAAGTAGGTGTCCATGTCGCCGTAGTCGTCGAGGTGGTCGTGGCTGAGGTTCGTGAAGCCGGCGACGTCGAAGACCACGCCGTCGACGCGGTGGCGGGTAAGGGCCTGGGCGCTGACCTCGATGGCGGCCGCGCCGACGCCCTCCTCCTCCATGCGGGCGACGAGCGCGTGCAGCTCCGTCGCCTCCGGGGTGGTCAGTCCGCTGGTCACCGAGGTGTCGCCGATGTGGCGCTCCGCGGTCGAGCTGAGGCCGGGCACGACGCCGAGCTGGCGGAGGATCCCCTCGAGCATGTGCACGGTCGACGTCTTGCCGTTGGTGCCGGTGACACCGAGCAGCACGGGGGAGCGCTCGGCCGTCCCGTAGACGGCGGCGGCCACGGCGCCCAGACGGGAGCGGGGGTCGTCGACCACGAGGACGGGCAGACCGGTCGCGCGCGCGGCGTCGGCGCCCGCGGTGTCGGTCAGCACGGCGGACGCGCCGCGTGCCACGGCCTGCTCGACGAACTCGGCTCCGTGGCGGTTGACCCCGGGCAGGGCGACGAAGAGGTCGCCGGGCTCGACGTCGGAGGCGATCAGCGTCACTCCGCTGATCTCGGCCGTCAGGCCGCCCTCGTCCGCGATCTCGAGCGTCCGCGCGAGGGCGGCGAGAGGGACGGAGGGTGCGGTGAGGGGTCGGAGCATGGGGTCCTTCCATCGACGGCTCCGTGGGGGGCCGTGCGGCCGAGGGGGCGGTCGCACGCGGAGTCGTGGCTGTCACTCAAGCTAGGGGGTCCGCTTATGTGAATCCTTAGAGGATATGCGCGACCCGCGTGGAGGGGCACGGGTGGACAGAACCGATCGCCGGTGCTTCAGCAGATGCGCAGGAACGGGTCTGTCTAGGCTCGGAGGATGACGTCGAACGAGAACGAGCCGACCGATGGGCACTCCGTCCGCCGCAGAGCCCTGGTGATCGGGGGTGTGGCCGCCGCGGCGGGCCTGACCGCGCTGGGGGTCGGAGCCGCCATCGGGAACGGTGCAGCGGCGCCCTCGCCGACCCCCTCGACGGCGCCGCCCGCTCCGTCGCCCTCCACCGCCGCGACCACCTCGGCTCCCACAGCGGAGCCGACCACCACCCCCACGCCGACCCCTGCTCCCACCGCCTCCGGGATCGACCTCACCGCGCAGTCCGTCGATGACCCGGCGAGCACCTGGGTCGTCGTCAACAAGCTGCGGACGCTCGCGCCGGTCGACTACGTCCCCGCCGACCTGACCTTCCCCGACGTGCCCTACGTCAACCGCCAGCCGATGCGCCAGGCGACCGCGGACGCCCTCGTCCCGCTCGTCGCCGCCGCCAGCTCCGAGGCCGGCCTCTCGCTGGCCGTGCAGAGCGCCTACCGCTCCTACGACACCCAGGTCAGCGTCTACGCGGGCTGGGTGTCCTCGCGCGGGCAGGCGGGAGCGGATGCGACGAGTGCCCGCCCGGGGCACAGCGAGCACCAGACCGGCTGGGCGGTCGACGTGGTGGGCGTGTCGGGCGCCTGCGCGCTCGAGATCTGCTGGGGCGACACTCCGGAGGGGCAGTGGGTCGGCGCCAACGCCCACCGCTTCGGCTTCCTCGTGCGCTACAAGCCCGACACCACTCCGATCACGGGGTACGAGTCTGAGCCGTACCACCTGCGGTACGTCGGGACCCCGCTCTCCGGCTACCTGCACGACTCCGGCATCGAGACGCTCGAGCGCTTCTTCGGCCTTCCGGATGCGCCCGATTACGCGCCGGGAACCACTTCCTAGGCGATCTAGCGATCACAGACGGACACGATCGGGCGTGACACGCGCCGCTCGTTACCGTACTGTTATTCGGAGCGCTTTCAGAGGCCCGTCCTACGGGTCTCCCACCCCCGCCTGGTGACATAGCCGCTTCCCCTGCTCCCGAGCCCGGTCCCCCGCCGAGCCGCCGACCCGTGAGACCTCTCTGTGCCCCCTCGCTCCACCCGCTCCACCGTGCCCGCCGACCACCCCGCGACTCCCGCGCCGACCCCCGGCGCTCCGCTGACCCGTCGCGAGGCCCGCGAGCGCGAGGGCCGCATCCGGCCCGCCGCTCCCGCGGCCGCCGCGCGACCCTCCGCTCCCGCCCCGGTGCACCCGGCCCCCGAGGAGTCGTTCCCGTCCCGCCGCGACCGGCGCGAAGCGGAGGGGCACCGGCTCCGCTCCGCACCCGCCCGCCGCGGAGCCTCCTTCTTCCGCCCGTCCCCGCGCACGCTGGCGCTCGCCGTCTCCGGCGGGCTCGTCGTCGTGGCCGTCGCGTCGAGCCTCAGCCTCACCGTCGGCACCGGCTCCTCGGCCGGATCGGCCACCGCGACGCCGTCCGCCGCTCCGACCTCGACCAGCGTCGCCGTGCTCCCCGCGACCACCGCCTCCGCCCGGGTCGTCCTCAGCTCCGTCTCCACCACCTCCGGCACCGTCGCCGGCGGCACGAGCGTGACGCTCGAGGGATCGAACCTGGACTCGGTCGCCACCGTCCGCTTCGGCGAGGCCGAGGGCAGTGTCGCCGTCGACAACCCCGACCAGATCACGGTCACCGCGCCTCCCGCCGACGGAGAGGCCGCGGGGGAGGTGCCGGTCGCCTTCTTCGACGCCGACGGTCAGGCCATCACGTTCGACGCGGTCACCGACTCCGCTGCGGCGGTCACCGTCGACGGGACCCCGGCCGACGCGGTGCAGCCCGCCGTCGACACGTCGGGCACCGCGGAGGGCACGACGGCCGAGGCCTCGACCGACCTCGCCGCCCCGACCGCGACCGCCACTCCCAGCCCCGCCGCGACCGGCGTGCTCGCCAGCACCAAGGTCGTCGCCTCGGCGATCACCTTCGCCTACACGCCCGACCCGGCGATCGAGGCCGCGAAGGCCCAGGCCGCGCTGGACGCGAGCCGCCTGGCCTCGCAGCTCGACTACCTCTCCACCTACTGGAACGACTACAACTCGGCCCAGTACGGCGTGATCTCGGGCAACGACTGCGTCAACTTCACCTCGCAGTCGCTGATCGCCCGCGGCTGGGAGATGGACGGCGAGTGGAGCTACTCCTCCTCCGGCGGCTACAGCTCCGCCTGGGCGTCGTCGACCGCGTTCAACGACTACCTCGGCGCGCACCCCGAGCGCGCGACCGCGATCCCCGACTCCGAGCGGAGCCGCGTGAAGCCGGGCGACATCATCCAGTTCGACTGGGACGGCTCGGGCGACTGGGACCACACGGGCGTCGTGACCAGCGTCGACGGCGACAGGATCCTCTACTCCTCGCACACCGCCGACAACCACGACCAGAGCATCGACGCGGCCTCCGCCGGCCGGATCATGTTCTGGGGCGTCTGACGCACCACGCACCACGCACGACGACGGGGCCGCCACCGCTGATGCGGTGACGGCCCCGTCGAGGTTCCGGTCAGCTCACTTCTTGAAGACGTCCTTGACGTCCTCGCCGACCTTCTTGGTGTGGGCCTTGGTCTGGTCGGCCTGGCCCTCGGCCTCGAGGCGCTCGTTGTCCGTCAGCTTGCCGACGGCCTCCTTGGCCTTGCCGACCAGGTTCTCGGCTGCGTTGCGGATCTTGTCGTCTGCACCCATGAGGGGCTCCTTCTGTTCGGTGTGACCATCCGCCGGCGGATGCCGGGGAAGCTGCGGGACCGGGGTCAGGCGACCCGGTCCTCCTTGGAGAAGCCGGCGCGGGCGCTCGAGGCGACCTCGAGCAGGACCGGCAGGCGGGCGCCGAGCAGGGCGTCGAGCGCGTCGACCTCCTGGTGCACGGCGTCGACCACGGTGCGGGGCGAGACGCCGCCGCGGGGGAGGACGCGCACCTTCAGCGCCGTCTCGGATCCGTGGCGGTAGGCCGCGACGGTGACGTCGAGGAGCTCCGTCCGCCCGGCGAGAGCCGTCTCGAGGACGTCCTCGGCGAAGCCGGTCGCGATCTCGATCCCTCCGGCGGGCGTGCCCTCGGCCTCGTCGCGGAGGACGGTGCCGGTGCGGCCGTGACCGTGGGCGAAGGCCATCGCCAGCGCGAGGACGATGCCCAGCAGGCAGATCCCGACGACGGCGTAGAGCGGCCAGAGGACGGCTGCATCGCTCCAGACGGTGCCCTCTTTGGGGGACAGCCGCGACACCAGAGCCGCGCCCTCGCCGTCGGCGAAGGAGAGGACGGAGTCGCGGACCGGCTGCGAGACGGCGACCAGCACGGCACCGGCGCTGACCAGCGCGAGCACGAGGCCCACGACGAGCAGGACGAGCCGGTTGACGAAGCGGTTGCTCGTGGTCATCAGATCCTCCCGGAGGTCGAGACGCGGACGGTGGAGCGCGGGGCGGGCTTCGCGCCGATGCGGGCGAGCTCCTCGTCGACGGCACTCTGCACGGCGTCGCGGTCGACCGCGATGCCGGAGGCGGGGGTCACCTCGACCAGTGCGGTGCGCCGACCGAGCGAGGCGCGGGTGTCCTCGCGCCGGGAGTGGGCGGCCGTGCGGGCTGCGCGGGCAAGGGAGGAGGCGATCACGCCGTCGTCCACGACCACGGCGAGGCGGTCGTCGTCCACGGTGTGGCGGGCCCGGACGCCGGGCGCCAGGGCGAGCACCAGCAGGACGAGAGCGAGGACTCCCGCGCCGACGGCCACGCCGATGAGGGCGGGGTTCGCCAGCGACGCGACTCCGACGATCGCGCCCAGCAGGGCGGACGGCGCGACGAGCAGAGGCGCGGCGCCGAGGATCGCGAGCACCGCCTCCGTGCCGACGTACGCCGCGACCAGGGCGATGAGCACCAGGACGACGATCTGCGCGGCGGAGCGGGACTTGTGGGTCTCGCGGCGGAGGTAGCGGCTGTAGCGGGTGTCGGGCGCCGACGGTGCGGGGCTCATGCGACTCTCCTCGTGCTTCGGGTGCGGGTGCCCGTGACCCGGATGTCGATCCGGCTGACGGTGCGGCCGGTCAGCGCCTCCATGCGGGAGGCGATGCGGGTGCGGTCGCCGTGCAGGCGCTCGAGCAGGGAGCCGCCGGACGGGGAGGCGCCCGGCTCGACGACGACCGGCGCGGTCACCGCGAGGGCGAGGCCGCCCCGGTCGTCGGAGAGGCGGACGCGGATCGCGGAGACCTCCACGCCCAGCTCCTCGTGGACGATCGCCACGGCGGCGCGCTCGATGGAGCGCACGGTGATGGTGACGGTGCCCGCCACCGGCGATGCGGGATGCGTGTCGAGAGCGGTCACGGTGGGCTCCTAGCGGGAGGTGGTGCGGCCGCGGAACACGTCCACGAGGCTGCGCACGTCGAGGGTGCCGTCGGCGATGCGGGCGATCACGACGCCGAGGGCCATGAACAGGGCGGTGAGGACGAAGCCCCAGAAGCCGAACATCAGGGCCGCGAAGGCGAGGATCGCGCCGACCACGACGCCGAGGACGGTGCTGCGGCCGCCGGGGGCGGTGGGCGCGGGGCGCTGGAAGTCGCTCATCGGACGCGGCTCTCGGTCGACTCGTCGCCCTTGTCGTCACCGGGGATGTGCACGTCGACGACGGCGACGTTGATCTCGGCGACGGTCATGCCGACCAGCTCGGTGATGGCCTCGGAGACGGCGGCGCGGACGGAGTCGGCGACCTTCTGCATGGGCACGGGGTACTCGACGACGATGGTGACGTCGGCCGCGACCTGGGTCTCGCCGACCTCGACGCTCACGCCCTGGGCGTGGTCGGCGCCGCCGACGGCCTGGCGGATCGCGCCGAAGGCACGGGCGGCGTTGTTGCCGAGGGCGAAGACGCCGGGCACCTGGCGGGCCGCGATGCCGGCGACCTTGGCCACGACGCTGTCGTCGATGACCGTGGTGCCCTGGGCGGTGCCGGAGGTCCGCGAGCCGCCGAGGCTCGTGACCGTGTCGACGGGGGTCTTGTCGACGCGGGTGGTGGAGGGGGTGCGCGTGGTGTCGCTCATGAGGTCTCCTGGACGTCTCATCGGCTGCCGTTGCTGAGCAGACCGGGGTCGAAGGCCCGGCGGAAATCCGGTCGGGCTGTGCTTTCATGAGTGAGACGGAGCCCGGACGGCGTTCGTCACGGTGCTCGGCGGACTTTTTCCTGAGCGTCACCTGAGAGGCGGCCCGAGGCCGCGTGAGCGGAGAGGGAGGAGGTGCCGTGCCCGGACTGGAAGCGGCGAGCGATGCGCTGCTCGCCGAGCGCTCCGCGGAGGGCGACGTGCGCGCCTTCGAGGTCCTCGTCAAGCGGCACCAGTCGATCCTCCGTGCCTACGCGTGGCGGCTGACGGGCTCGCAGGCGGACGCCTCCGACGCCGTGCAGAACGCGCTGATCACGGTCTGGGCGCAGCTCCCGCAGCTCAAGGAGCCGGCGAGCGTGCGCAGCTGGATGATGCGGATCGTCAGCCGCTCCAGCGTCGACCTGCTGCGCCAGCGCCGCCCGACCGACGACGTCGACGCCGTGGAGCATCCCCCGGCCCGAGAGCCCGGCCCGTTCGAGGCCGCCGAGCAGAGCGACGCTATGCGGGCTCTCGCGCACGCCCTGTCCGAGCTGCCGGAGTCGCAGCGGCAGTGCTGGGTGCTGCGCGAGGTCGGCGGGGAGTCGTACAACGAGATCGCCGATCACCTCGGTCTCACGGTGACCGCCGTGCGGGGCAAGCTCGCCCGCGCGCGCGAGTCGCTGGTCGTGGCGATGGAGGACTGGCGATGAGGGAGCAGACGCGATGAACGCGGACCAGGGTCCCGGCGACGGGCCGGAGCGCGCGGGGGAGCACGACGTCGTGCTGCCGCCCGCGCCCGAGGCGGACGCGACGGAGCAGGAGGGCGACGGCATCGGCATCGACGAGCTGAGCGACTACCTCGACCGCGGGCGCACGCCGTACGACCCCGCCATCGAGGAGTCGCCGGAGCACCGGCGCACTCTGCGCGCCCTCGAGCGCGTGCGCGCCCTCTCCGGCGCGCTCATCGACGACGACGCCGCACGCCTGCCCGCGCCGGAGGAGAGCTGGTTCGGCTCGATCCTCACCCAGGTGCGCCGCGAGTCGCGGGCCGGACGCGACATCCCGCTGGCGAGCGTCCAGCCCGACGTGGCGCTCACGATCACCGAGGGAGCGGTCCGCGGACTCGTGCGCGAGGCGGGCGACAGCGTCGCCGGCGTGCTGGTCGGCCGCTGCCGCCTGGTCGGCGACATCGCCGAGCCGGGCGCGGAGGTCGTGGTGGAGCTGACGATCTCGGTCTTCTGGGGGGTGCCGATCGCCGAGGCGGCCCAGCAGGTGCGCGAGCGCGTGCACTCGCGGCTGCTGACCCAGACCGAGCTGCGGGTGTCGAGGATCGACGTCCGCGTGGAGGACGTCTACGTCCCCGGGACGGGGGAGTCGTGAGCGGCCTCGAGGCGGCGGCCCCGGTCGATCCGGTGTCCGCGCTCGCCGCGGAGCTGCGCGCCCTGGACGGCGTCGCGACCCTGATGCCGGCCAAGCCCGAGGTGCGCGACGTGCTCGCGCACGCGGCGACCGCGCTGAGCGCGACCGGGATCGTGGTCGAGCCGCTGGGCACCGCGAGCGGCGGCACGTTCGCCGATCCGGTCCTGGTCCGCGTCGCGGGGGACGAGGTGTCCGTGGCCGTCGACCTCTGCGTGACCGCGGAGGCGTCCGCGCCGGACGTGGCCCGCGCGATCGGAGCCGCGGTGCGCGAGTGGTGCGTCCGGGTGCATCCGGGGCTGCGGCCGCGGGTGACCGTCCGGGTCGCCGCGATCGACTAGGCGGACCGCCCGGCGGACCCGGCTGCTCGCAGGTCGGGGCTCCTCTCGCGAGGTGCGGACCCGTACTCCCCGCTGCCGTGCTCCCCTCCTCCGGAGTGCACCCGGCCTCCCGGAGCGACGGTGCTGCGAGCCGCCCGAGGACCGTGACGGCGCCGTCTCCCCGGAGCCCTCGCTCAGGCGCGCTCGGCGAGGAACGCGTCCGTCTCGGCCGCCGTCGGCGCGGACACCGCCGCTCCGGCGCGGGTGACCGAGATCGCCGCGGCCGCGCTCGCCCAGCGGGTGAGGGCGACCAGCTGCTCCGGGTCGTCCAGCCGTGCTCCGGAGGCGGCGAGCCGGGCCGAGAAGGCGCCGCAGAAGGTGTCGCCCGCGCCGGTGGTGTCCACGGCCTCCACCCGGAAGGCCGGAGTGCGCACCGTCTCGCGGTCGCGGACCGCCACGACGACGCCGTCGGAGCCGAGGGTGACCAGCACGAGCGGGACCAGCGCGGTGAGGGCCGCGGCGAGCGCGTCGTCGTCGGCGGCGGTGATGCCGCGATCGGCGGCGAGCTCGCGGGCCTCGTGCTCGTTGACGATCAGCACGTCGAGCACCGCGAGGAGCTCCTCCGGCAGCGGGCCGATCGGGGCGGCGTTCAGGATCGACACCGTGCCGCCGGCGCGCGCGGCGCGGGCCGCCTCCGTCACCGTCGCGGTCGGGATCTCGAGCTGCAGGAGCAGGGCGTCGGCCGCCGCCACCAGGGCCGACTCCTCGGCGGTCAGCTCGACCAGGGCGGCGTTGGCACCGGAGTCGACGACGATCGCGTTCTCGCCGCGCTCGTCCACGGTGATCTGCGCGGTGCCGGTGCGGACGTCGCCGCGGCGGGCGCGCAGCTCCAGCGGCTCCTCGCCGAGGACCGCGGCGAGCCGGTCTCCCGCCGAGTCGCGGCCGAGGCTCGTGACGAAGACGGTGCCGGGCTCGGTCCGTGCGGCCGCGACGGCCTGGTTGAGGCCCTTGCCGCCCGGGAAGGTGCTCGCGTCGAGGGCGAGCGCCGTCTCTCCCGGAGCGGGGATCCGGGCGACCCGGTGGACGTGGTCGAGGTTGGCGCTTCCGAGCACGAGGAGGGGCATGCCCTCGACGTTAGAGCACGCGCAAGGGGGTCCGCCGCGGGCTCGGCCGCACCTACGGTGGGGGCATGGAAACTCGAATCCTCGGACGCACCGGCGCCCCCGTCTCCGTCGTCGGCCTCGGAACCTGGCAGCTCGGTGCCGACTGGGGGGACGTCGCCGAGACCGACGCCCTCGCCGTGCTCGACGCCGCGGTGGAGTCGGGGGTCACCCTCTTCGACACCGCCGACGTCTACGGCGACGGCCGCAGCGAGCGGACGATCGGCGCCTACCGCGCGGCGCACCCCGACGCGCAGGTCTTCGTCGCCACCAAGATGGGCCGCCGCGCGGAGCAGATCCCCGCCAACTACGTGCTCGACAACTTCCGCGCCTGGACCGACCGCTCGCGCGCCAACCTCGGCGTCGACACCCTCGACCTGGTGCAGCTGCACTGCCCGCCCACCTCCGTCTACTCCGACGACGCCGTCTACGACGCCCTCGACACTCTCGTCGCGGAGGGCGCGATCGCGGCCTACGGCGTCTCGGTCGAGCGCACGGAGGAGGCGCTGACCGCCATCGCCCGTCCGAACGTCGCGAGCGTCCAGATCATCCTGAACGCGTTCCGCCTGAAGCCGCTCGACGAGGTGCTGCCCGCCGCCCGCGAGGCCGGCGTCGGCGTCCTCGCGCGCGTCCCGCTCGCCTCGGGCCTGCTCAGCGGCCGCTACACGACCGAGACCGTGTTCGCCCCGGAGGACCACCGCAGCTACAACCGCGACGGCTCCGCGTTCGACGTCGGCGAGACCTTCTCGGGCGTCGACTTCGCGACCGGCGTGGAGGCCGCGCAGGAGTTCTCCCGCCTCGCCGACGACCACGGCCTCGCCCCCGCGGCGGCCGCGCTCGCCTGGATCATCCAGCAGGAGGGCGTCACCTCGGTGATCCCCGGCGCCCGCTCGCCCGAGCAGGCCCGCGCCAACGCGGCCGCCGCCTCCGCCGCGCCCCTCGGCCCCGCCTTCATGGAGGCCGTGAACGCCCTCTACGACACCCACTTCCGCCCCACCGTCCACCCGCGCTGGTAGCCCGCCCGCCGGAATCCTCGCTGAGGTGCCCGAGAATGCAGCTTTTCGTGCGACACGACTGCATTCTCGGGCACCTCACCTGTTGATGGCGGCACGGACGAGGTCGACGACGCCGTCCAGGTCGGCGAGATCGTCGCCGGTCAGCTCGATCACGTGCCAGCCCGCTGCGCGGAGGCGCCCCATCCGAGCGCGGTCCTTCCGCCAACGGCCGCGCTCGACGCGGTGGTAGTCGCCGTGGTACTCCACGACGACGCCGGCCCAGCGGATGCAGAGGTCGACACGCGCGAGGAATCGGCCGGAGGAGTCGTGGACGACGAGGCCGGGCTCGATGCCGCGGATGCCGTGGGAGACCAGTGCCACACGGACGAGGGACTCGGGACGCGATTCCGCGCGCCCGTCGAGCAGCGCGATCGCCGAGCGCAGCGTGTGGAGACCACGGCGACCGGGGTGGTTCTCCACCGCGGATCGCAGGTCCTCCGAGGTGGCGAGTCGACGGTGGAGGAAGGAGTCTCCGACGGCGACCAGATCCGGGACACCGAGAACGTTCCCGAGGTCGCACCACGTCCGAGCCGGCGAGGTGAGCCGGCCGCGACGCCCGAGGAGGACGTCGCCCGAACGGAGGATCAGCTTCCGTCCGGCGATCCCCGTCGCGTGCGGTGCTCGACGCGGAGCCGCCACCGCGATGTCGAGATCCGACCGCTCCTCCCAGGCGGGCGGGAGCGGAGCGCCCCACAGCAGTGCGGCGGTCGGGCCGCACACGACTGCGGCGTCGCCCAGGCGGTGGAGGAGCGCAGCGCACCTGTCCACGAGGTCTGTCGCCTCCGACTCCGATCTGATGCCGTAGGTCGGGGTGCTGAAGCGGCGTCCGCGAAGGACTCCGGGGGACACTCCCGCGGCGCGCGCCTCCGAGACCGAGAAGACGTCCCCGGGTCCTGCCTCCTGCTGCATGCGCCCACAGTGCCCGCGTGCGCGGGTCTGAGTGCGCCACTCTCCACAGGGCACGACCGAGGTGCCCGAGAATGCTCCCGATCCGCTCGGATCACAGCATTCTCGGGCACCTCATGCCCGGACGGAGGAGCGCAGCGCCTAGGAGTTCAGCGCCGCGTCCACGATCGTGCGCGCCTCGGCCTGCACCTCGTGCAGGTGGTCGAGGCCGCGGAAGCTCTCGGCGTAGATCTTGTAGACGTCCTCGGTGCCGGAGGGGCGCGCGGCGAACCAGGCGTCCTCGGTGACGACCTTGACGCCTCCGACGGCCGCGCCGTTGCCGGGGGCCTTCGAGAGCTTCGCGATGATCTCGGAGCCGGCGAGGGTCGTCGCCGCGATCGCGTCGCCGTCCAGCTTGCCGAGGGCCGCCTTCTGCGCCTTCGTCGCCACCGCGTCCACGCGCTCGTAGACCGGGTCGCCGAAGCGCTCGGTCAGCTCGCGGTAGAGCGCCGACGGGCTCTTCCCGGTGACCGCCACGATCTCGGAGGCGAGCAGCGCGAGGAGGATGCCGTCCTTGTCGGTGGTCCAGACGGTGCCGTCGAAACGGAGGAACGAGGCGCCCGCGGACTCTTCGCCGCCGAAGCCCACCGATCCGTCGACCAGCCCGGGGACGAACCACTTGAAGCCCACCGGGACCTCCCACAGGCGCCGGCCCAGCGACTCCGCGACCCGGTCGATGATCGAGGAGGAGACCAGCGTCTTGCCGATCGCCGCGTCCTCGCGCCAGCCGGTGCGGTGGCGGTAGAGGTAGTCGATCGCGACGGCCAGGTAGTGGTTGGGGTTCATCAGTCCGCCGTCGGGGGTGACGATGCCGTGCCGGTCCGCGTCGGCGTCGTTGCCGGTGAGGATGTCGAAGTCGCCGGCGCGCGCGACGACCGAGGCCATCGCGCTGGGGGAGGACGGGTCCATCCGGATCTTGCCGTCCCAGTCGAGGGTCATGAAGCCCCAGGCCGGGTCGACCTCGCCGTTCACCACGGTCAGGTCGAGGCCGTGCATCTCGGCGATCAGCTGCCAGTAGTGCACGGAGGCGCCGCCGAGGGGGTCGGCCCCGATCCGCACGCCGGCCTTCCGGATCGCGTCGAGGTCGATGATGTTCGCCAGGTCTGCGACGTAGTGCGTGCGGTAGTCGTAGGTCTCGACCGCGGAGGGCTCGGCCGAGGTCACGCCGCGGTTGCCGTCGGCGATGAGCTCGTTGGCCCGGTTCGCGATCCAGGTGGTCGCGTCGGAGTCGGCGGGGCCGCCGTGCGGCGGGTTGTACTTGAAGCCGCCGTCGCGGGGCGGGTTGTGCGAGGGGGTCACCACGATGCCGTCGGCCCGGTCGGTGTGCGCGGGGTCGTTGTTGTAGCGGAGGATCGCGTGGCTGAGCGCCGGGGTCGGCACGAAGTCGTCGAACTCGTCCACGAGCACGCGGACCTGGTTGCCCACCAGGACCTCGAGAGCGGTGGTGAGGGCCGGACGGGACAGCCCATGCGTGTCGGCGCCGATGAAGAGCGGGCCGGTGATGCCCTGCTCGGTCCGGTACTCGACGATCGCCTGCGTGACGGCGGCGATGTGGTCCTCGTTGAAGGCCGTGTCGAACGAGGATCCGCGGTGGCCGGAGGTGCCGAACACCACCTTCTGAGCCGGATCGGAGACGTCCGGCTTCTTCTCGTAGTACGCCCTCACGAGGGCCTCGACGTCGATGAGATCGGAGGCCTGTGCCGGCTTCCCTGCGCGATCGGTCATGCGGTCCATAGTGGCAGTCCGGCCCCCTCCAGGGGTACCGCGGCTGGCTAGGCTTGCGCCATGCCCGACAGCGCCCCCGAGACCCGTGCCTACAGCTATCTCGGGCCCAGCGGCACGTTCACGGAGGCGGCCCTCGCGCAGGTCCCGGAGGCGCGCGGACAGCTGTGGCGCAGCGTCGCGAACGTGGGGGAGGCGCTGAGCGATCTGGTCACCGGCCGCAGCGACGGCGCGGTGATCGCGATCGAGAACTCGGTCGAGGGCGGAGTGACGGCCGCGCAGGACGCGCTGGCGCGGATCCCGCGGCTGCGCATCGTCGGCGAGTACCTGGTGCCGGTGTCGTTCATCCTGGTCGGCCGCCCCGGAGCGCGCCTCGAGGAGGTGCGCACCGTCGCCGCGCACCCCGTCGCCTACGGACAGTGCCGGGTGTGGCTCGACCGCGAGATCCCCAGCCACGAGCACCTGCCCGCCTCGAGCAACGTCCAGGCCACCGTCGACCTGCTGAGCGGATCGCCGGCGGACGCGGCCATCGCCCCTCCCGGGATCGTCGCCCACCACGACGTCGCGGTCCTGGCCGAGCGGATCGGCGACAACCCGAACGCCGTCACGCGCTTCGTGCACGTCTCGCGCTCGCACGCGCTGCCCGAGCCGACCGGCGCCGACAAGACCAGCGTCATCGCGGAGCTCCCGGCCGACCAGCCGGGCGCCCTGCTCGACATGCTCGAGCAGTTCGCGACCCGCGGGGTGAACCTGAGCATGATCCAGTCGCGGCCGATCGGCGACGCCCTGGGCCGGTACCGGTTCGTCATCGACCTCGACGGGCACGTCCAGGACGAGCGGGTCGCCGACGCGCTGATGGGGCTGCGGCGCTTCAGCCCGAAGGTGATCTTCCTCGGCTCGTATCCGCGCGCTGACCGCCGCCCGGTCACCTCCGTGCGACGCTACGACGACGAGGTGTTCCTCGAGGCCCGCGACTGGCTGCGCGGGATCCTCTCCCACGAGCCGGAGGTCGACGATGACCGGGGACGACGATGACAGGTCACGACGATGACTGACGACGACGACGACCGGGTCGACCCGCGCTACGACCCGGCGTTCCAGCGCGGGTTCTCGGGACCGGTGGAGCGCCTGCGCGGCGACGAGCGGGCGTTCGCCAGGCCCGGGACGGGGGCCGTCCCCGGTGCTCCCGCCGCCATGTCCGGAGCCGCCGCTCGTCCGGCGCCTCCGGAGCCGCGCGTGGTCCGATCCGGCTCCTCGTCCGTGCCCGGACCCCGCCGCATCATGGCCCTTCCCGACATCGCGGGAGCCGCCGAGGGCCGGCGGTCGCACCGCCTCGGCGCCGAGACCGCGCCCGCACCCCTGCCGGAGCCCGCCGCCCAGCCCGCCGCCGAGCCCGCTCCCGCAGCTCCCGTCGAGCCCGCGCGCGAGACGCCGCTGCTGCGGAACCCGTGGCTCCTCGTGCTCCTGCTCGCCGGTCTCGCGGGGACTCTGATCGGCCTCGCGCTCCTCTACACCGGCTACTCCTCGCCGCCCCCGCCCTACTACGGCGACTCCGACGTGCCCTCGCCCGCGTGGATCCAGCGGCAGCTCCTCTACTACTCCTGCATCCCCCTGCTGGGCTGCCTGCCGGCGTCCCTGCTGCTGGCGGTCGGAGTGGCCGCCCTGCGGTGGCGCGGAGTGGTCGTGCGGCCCCGCCCCGAGGAGCCGCGGGACGGCGCGCAGCTCCTCGAGGCCGAGGCTCAGACTCCGGACGCGCCGAAGAGCAGGCCGAGGAGGTAAGTGACCAGGGCCGCGCCGTAGCCGATCCCGAGCTGGCGCAGCGCCCGGGCCAGGGGTGGGGCGCCCGAGAGCAGCCCGACGACCGCGCCGGTGGCGAGCAGGGCGATGCCCACGAGCACGCAGGCGAGGACCACCGCGGCGAGCCCCGTCAGGCCGAGCAGGTAGGGCAGCACCGGGATGATCGCGCCCGAGGCGAAGAAGCAGAAGCTCGACAGTGCGGCGCCCATGCCCGTGCCGATCGACTCGTGCTCGTCGACGTCGGGGTCGCCCGCGGGGCCGCCCAGCGTGATCGGCGAGGTGACGGCGCCGCCGCGCAGGCCGGTGAAGACGGAGGCGGCACGTGCGTCGGCCTGCTCCTGGGTCATTCCGCGAGCGCGGTAGACGAGGGCGAGCTCGTTCGCGTCGACGTCCAGGTCGGGGACGATGCGGTTCGCGTCGAGGTCCGGGCTGGAGGCCGAGAGCAGCTCGCGCTGCGAGCGCACCGAGACGAACTCGCCCGCGCCCATCGAGAGGGCGCCGGCGAGCAGGCCCGCGATGCCCGTGAACAGGACGACGCCCGTGCCGACTCCGCTCGCTCCCACTCCGAGCACGAGGGCGAGGTTCGAGACCAGGCCGTCGTTGGCTCCGAAGACCGCCGCGCGGAACGTCCCGGAGAGGCGGTTGCGGCCGCGCTCGGCGAGCCCGCGGACGACCTCGCCGTGGATCCGCTCGTCGGCGGCCATCGCCTCGGTGGCGTCGTCGTCGTCGGCGTAGGGGGAGCGGGCCTCGGCGCGCTGGATCAGGGCGAGGACGAACACGGAGCCGAAGCGGCGGGTGAGGAAGCCGAGGAAGCGCGTGCGGAGGTCCGGGCGGGGCGCGGGCTCCGCCGCGGAGCCGAGCAGCTCCCGCCAGTGCTCCTCGTGGCGGCCCTCGGCCACGGCGAGCGCGAGCAGGATCTCCCGCTCCTCGCCGGTGCGGCGTCCGGCGAGGTCGCGGTAGACGGAGGCCTCGGCGAGCTCGTCGGCGAGGTAGCGGCGCCAGCGGCGCACCTGGGCGGGACTGGGGGTGGGGGCGGTGGTCGCCATGCGATCTCCTGGCTCAGGCCCGCCGACCCGCGCGAGAGGACCGGTCAGGACGTGCGTCGACTGACCGAAGGTCTCGTTCGCCCAGGCCGGAGCCGGGGTGGAGCGCCGGGCCCGGATCGTCCCGGACCAGCATGTCGACGCGCCTCGTCGTCCGCTCGGCGGACGGTGGGAACTACTCCCCTTCGCGGGGACCACCGTAGCCGAGATCGAGCGAGCCCGCCCGGCCGGTCCGCGCTCCGCGGCCCAGACGTCCGCTCGGCCCGGAGCCGGAGCGTCGTCGCGGACGCTGGCGCCGGGTCAGAGCGAGGCGGTCGCCCGAGCGGCGCGCCGGGTCTGGCGCTCGTGCTCGGCGTCCAGGAGCGCGCGCGTGGCCGGGACCGCCAGGAGATCGACCAGGGTGTCCGTCTCCTCGACGATGCGCTCGGCGCGGTCGAGCGGGTCGGTGCGCAGGAGGCGGCGGGCGGCGGACGCGACGTGCGCCGGCTTCGCCGCCAGGGCGCGCACGCGCTCGTCGATGCGGCCGGCGAGGTCGGCGCGCGGCACGACCTCGGTCACGAGCTGCCACTCCAGCGCCTCGGCCGCGCGGACCGGGCGGCCCGACAGCACGAAGTCCAGGGCGCGGCGGCGGCCGACGACGCGGGGGAGCGCGGCGGTGACTCCGACGTCCGGGACGAGCCCGACGTCGCCGTACGCGCTGAGGAAGAGGGCGGCGGGAGTCGCGATCACGATGTCGGCGGCCAGAGCGAAGGCGATGCCGGCGCCGGCGACCATGCCGTCGATCGCGCAGACGACGACGGCGCGGCTGTCCTCGAGCAGGCGGATCACCTGGGCGGTCGTGGTCGCGACGTCGCGCAGGTAGTGGTCCGGGTGCTCGGACCCCATGATCGCCGAGATGTCGCCGCCCGTGCAGAACGCGCGGCCTGCGGCGGTGATCACGATGACGGAGCAGCCGGAGTCGGCGTCGAGGTCGGCGACGGTGCTCAGGAGCAGTCGCGCGGTGCCGAGGTCGATCGCGTTGAGGGCGTCGGGGCGGTTGAGGGTGATCCGGGCGACGGAGCCGTCGCGCTCGAGGACGACGCCGGGGGTCGCGTCGATGAGGGGGGTGACGTGCATGGGAGAGCCTTCAGGGGAGCAGGGATGTCGAACGCGGGGGGACGTTCTCGGGGGACCTCTCACATTCGCAGCCGTCCCCGCGATCGGATGCCGCCTCGCGGCCGATGCTCAGCCGGCCCCGGGGGTACGCGCGGGCGGCGGCCCGTCCCGGCCCTCCTCTACACTGCTGGGGTGATTGATCCCGTACTTCTGCGCGAGAACCCGGACGTCCTGAAGCGCTCGCAGGAGGCGCGCGGCGACTCCGTCGAGCTGGTCGACGAGGCGCTGGAGGCCGACCGCGTGCGCCGTGCGGCGATCACCGAGGCGGAGCGGCTGCGGGCCGAGCAGAACGCCTTCGGCAGGACCGTCGCCAAGGCCCCCAAGGACGAGAAGGCGGCCCTCGTGGCCGAGGCCCAGCGCCTCGCCGCCGCCGCCAAGCAGGCCCAGCAGGAGGCCTCCGAGGCCGACGACGCCTTCACCGTGCTGGTGAAGCGCATCGCGAACCCGATCATCGAGGGCGTCCCCGCGGGCGGCGAGGAGTCGTTCGAGCTCGTCAAGACGGTCGGCGAGCGCCCCGTGTTCGACTTCGCCCCGCGCGACCACCTCGAGCTCGGCGAGCTGCTGGACGGCATCGACATGCAGCGCGGCGCGAAGGTCAGCGGCGCGCGCTTCTACTTCCTCAAGGGCCTGGTCGCCCGCCTCGAGATCGCCCTGATGAACCTGGGGCTCGAGAAGGCGCTCGCCGCCGGCTTCACCCCGCTGATCACGCCCACCCTGGTGCGCCCCGAGATCATGGACGGCACAGGCTTCCTCGGCGAGCACGACGACGAGGTGTACCGCCTCCGCGACGACGACCTCTACCTCACCGGCACCAGCGAGGTCGCCCTCGCCGGCTACCACGCCGACGAGATCCTCGACCTCTCCGGCGGCGCGAAGCGCTACGCGGGCTGGAGCACCTGCTACCGCCGCGAGGCCGGCTCGGGCGGACGGGACACCCGCGGCATCATCCGCGTGCACCAGTTCAGCAAGCTCGAGATGTTCGTCTACACCCTCCCCGAGGAGGCGGAGGCGGAGCACGCGCGCCTGCTCTCGTACCAGGAGGACGTCCTGCAGAGCCTCGGCCTGCACTACCGCGTCATCGACACGGCGGCCGGCGACCTCGGCCAGAGCGCCGCGCGCAAGTTCGACGTGGAGGCCTGGGTCCCCACGCAGGAGACCTACCGCGAGCTGACCTCGACCTCGAACTGCACCACGTTCCAGGCCCGCCGCCTCGACACCCGCTACCGCACCGAGTCGGGGAGGACCGCTCCGGTCGCCACTCTCAACGGCACGCTCGCGACCACCCGCTGGATCGTCGCCCTCCTCGAGACCCACCAGCGGGCGGACGGCTCGGTGCTCGTCCCCGAGGCGCTGCGGCCCCACCTCGGCGGCCTCGAGGTGCTCGAGCCCGTCGCATGAGCGCGGTCCGCGCCTCCGGCCGCCGCCTCGTCGCCCTCGACATCGACGGCACCGTCATGCACGAGGACGGCACCATCACCCGCGCGGTGACGGACGCGATCACCCGCGTGGCCGCCCAGGGCGACGAGGTGATGCTCGCCACCGGGCGCTCGCCCTCCTCCACACTGCCCGTCGTCGAGCGCCTGGGGATCTCGCCCGAGTACGTGATCTGCTGCAACGGGGCGGTCACTCTCCGCCGCGACGCGTCCGGTGCCTACGTCCCCGAGACGGTCGAGACCTTCGACCCGACGGAGGTCCTCGAGACCATCCGCCGCTCCCTCCCCGACGCGCACTACGCCGTCGAGGACGCGGACGGCGCCTTCTTCTACACGGAGGCGTTCCCCGGCGGCGCCGTGATGGGCGCCGAGACGACCCACGTCCCCTTCGAGGAGCTGCTCGGCCGGCTGTGCACCCGCGTCGTCGTGATCTCGCCCGAGACCGGGATCGAGGAGTTCACCTCGCTGGTCGAGGAGATGGGCCTGCACCAGGTCAGCTACGCGATCGGCTGGACCGCCTGGCTCGACATCGCCCCTCACGGCGTCAACAAGTCCACCGCGCTCGAGGTCGTCCGCGAGGAGCTGGGCATCGAGCGGAGCGACGTGGTCGCGCTGGGCGACGGCCGCAACGACATCGAGATGCTCACCTGGGCCGCCGCCGAGGGCGCAGGGCTGGCGATGGGCCAGGCGCCGGACGAGGTGCGCGCCGTGGCCTCCGCCGTGATCCCCTCGGTCCACCAGGACGGCGTGGCGGTCGCGCTCTCAGCGCTGCGCTGACGCCGGGCGCTCGGCGGTTACTATCGGGTGTCGCTCCTCCGGGAGCGGCGAGGAGGGCTGTCCGAGCGGCCGATGGAGCCAGTCTTGAAAACTGGTGGGCGGAAACGTCTCGTGGGTTCGAATCCCACGCCCTCCGCCACAGCGTCCGGTTCTGCAGGCCGACCCTCGATGGCGTCTTCCGACGCCCGTCCTGGCGCGCGACGACGGAGGCCCGCCCGCTCTCCTTCGGAACGCGCCACCCCTCTGTATAGGATTGCGCGACGCCCGGGATCGACGCCCGGCCCTCACCTCCGCACCACTGACGCCTCGACACCGGGAGACGGATGCGCCGCACGGGCCCTTCGACACAGACTCGCGACACTCCGCGCACGCCGCGCCCCTTCGTGCGGCACGGCCGCCAGAAGCGGCACTCGCTCGCGCGGACCCTGGTGAAGGGAGCCGCCCTGGTGGGCGGTGTCGGCGTGGTCGCCTCGGTGTCGGTGGTCGCGATCGCGGCGACGCTGATCGTCCAGTCCGTGCAGCCCTCGGTCGACCTGCACCCGGTCGCCGCCGGCTCCAGCGTCGAGGCCGGAGGCGCCCCGGAGATCGGCGCGCTGGAGGGCGGCTTCAACGTCCTCGTGGTCGGCAGCGACTCGCGGAAGGGCCAGGGCGACGCCTACGGCGACCCCGACGAGGAGACGAGCGTCCTCAACGACGTCAACATGCTGATGCACGTCTCGGCCGACCACAGCAACGCCACGGTCGTGAGCTTCCCCCGCGACATGTACGTCGACATCCCGGAGTGCGTGAACGCCGCCACGGGCGAGACGATCCCCGCCCGGTACGACACCAAGATCAACGAGGCGATGGGCAGCGACGTCAGCCTCGGCTGCGTCGCGGGGGTCGTCGAGGACCTCATGGGCGTCCGGGTCGACTACGGCGCGGTCGTGCAGTTCAACGGCGTGATCGAGATGTCGAACGCGGTCGGCGGAGTCGACGTCTGCGTCGCGACCGAGATCGCGGACCCCTACACGAACACCTACCTCGAGCCGGGCGTGCACTCGCTCGAGGGCATGGCGGCGCTCCAGTTCCTCCGTAGCCGCCACGGCATCGGCGACGGCAGCGACCTGACCCGCATCAGCAACCAGCAGGTCTTCCTCTCGGCGCTCGTGCGCCAGATCAAGAGCGCGGACACCCTCCTCAACCCGGTCGCGCTCTACGGGCTCGCGAAGGCGGCGCTGGGCAACATGACGCTCTCGACCGGTCTCGACAACGTGAACACGATGGTCCAGATGGGGCTCGCGCTGAAGGACGTCGACCTCGCGGACGTCGTCTTCGCGCAGTACCCGACCGGGGCGACTCCGAGCGGAGTGGAGCCGGACCGTGCCGCGGGCGACGTCCTGGCGAGCGCCCTGCAGACCGATCAGCCGATCGCCATCACCGGCGGCACCGGTGCCGGCGCGACCGTGGAGGGCGAGGTCGCGGCCCCGGCCGACACCGCCGCTCCCTCGGGCCCGGCGACCGCGGATCCGCTCGCGACGTCCGAGGCGGCACCCGGCACTCCTGCAGCGACTCCCGAGGACGGATCCAAGGTTGCCCTGCCAGAATCGGTCACCGGCCAGAGCGCCGACCAGCAGACCTGCTCGGTCGGGTTCTTCGGCTGAGCCGAGGGCGGGCGGCACCACGGGTGCTCTCCACCTCGCGCGCTGACTCCGGGACGACACGCGTCCCGCAGCCGAGAGAGAGTACGACCCGATGAGCGAACGCGCGTCCACCCGGACCACAGCAGCACGGCACGGCCGACTGCGCCGCCCGAGCGGCGTGCGCTTCGCCGCGCGGATCCTCGCGGCCTGCGTGGGCGTCGGCGTCCTCAGCGCGGTCTGCATCGTGGCGATCGCGGCCTCGATGATCGCCGGGAGCGCGCGCCCCTCCGTCGACCTCGGGATCGACTCGGGCGGGGGCGACGTGCCCGAGATCGGGGCGATCGAGGGCGGCGTCAACATCCTGCTCGCCGGCAGCGACAGCGCCGACGGATCGGCCGCCGGAGCGTACGGCGAGCGTGCCGAGAACCTCAACGACGTCACGATGCTCATGCACATCTCGGCCGACCACTCCACCGTGCAGGTCGTCAGCTTCCCCCGCGACCTCTACGTCCCGATCCCCTCCTGCACCGACCCGGCCACCGGCGCCGTCTCGGACGCGGTGGACTCGGCGAAGATCAACACCTCGCTCGAGGCCGGCGGACTGGCGTGCACCGTGCAGACGGTGGAGCAGCTGACCGGGCTCGAGATCCCCTACGCGGCGCTCATCCAGTTCGAGGGCGTCATCGAGATGTCGAACGCGGTCGGCGGAGTGGACGTCTGCGTCGCCACGCCGATCCAGGACGAGTACACCGGGCTGAACCTCGACGCGGGCACGCACACGCTCGTCGGCGCCGAGGCGCTGGCGTTCCTCCGCACCCGGCACGGTGTCGGCGACGGCAGCGACCTCACGCGCATCTCGAGCCAGCAGGTGTACCTCTCGTCGCTGGTGCGCAAGGTGAAGAGCGCGTCGACGCTCTCGAACCCGGTGAACCTCTACGGCCTCGCGAAGGCGGCCGTCTCGAACATGCAGCTCTCGACCTCGCTCGAGAACGTGAACACCCTGGTCTCGATCGGCCTCGCGGTGAAGGACGTCGACCTCGCGAACGTGGTCTTCGTGCAGTACCCGACCTTCATCGACGGCAACGGCGTGTACCCCAGCGAGGACGCGGCGGCGGCGCTGAACGCGGCGCTCCTCGCCGACCAGCCGATCGCGCTGAGCGGCACCACCGGCGGCGGCTCGCAGTCGACGGGGGAGGAGCCCGGAGCGACGGGCGCTCCGGCGGCCACGGAGGCGCCGGCCACCGACGCTCCCGCGACCGACGCCCCCGCGACGAGCGCACCCGACGGGCCGGTCACCCTTCCGAGCGACGTCTCCGGGCAGACCGCGCAGCAGGAGACGTGCACGATCGGCCGGCCGCTGTCGGACCAGTAGGCGGCGCGCCCCACCCTCCTGCGGAGGGGCGGGCGCCCGTGTCGCGAGGCCCTCGCGCGTGCGGTTATGATGGTCGTCGTGCGTCCGCCAGCGGGCGCTCAGGAGTCGTCGCATAGTCCGGTCGAGTGCACCACCCTGCTAAGGTGGAGAACCCTTTATTGGGTTCCGTGGGTTCAAATCCCACCGACTCCGCACCTCCCGAAGGCCCTGCTCACGCGGGGCCTTCGTCGTTCCCGGCGGCGCCCGTGCCTGCCGCGGTGTCGGCGGCGGCCGACGCGACCCGGCGCCCCGGCCGCCCGGGATCCGCCGCCGATCCGCCGGGCGGGTGCGCTCCCGGAGCGGCTACCCTGATCGGATGTCCAGCCCGATCCTCGACGCCCTGTCCGCCCCTCCCGCGCGGAGGGACGTCGCCTCGATCCGCGGTGCTCTCGCCGAGGTCGCGATCGGCGACTCGGTGCGCGTCCTCGTCCGCTCCCCGCGCTACGGCCTCTACGGGATCGAGGGGGTCGTCCGCCAGGCCGTCGGCGGCGAGCTCGTCGTCGCGGACGTCTTCCTCGGCACGGGGACCGAGATCCAGAGCATCGCCCTGGCGCCGGACGCCGACGAGGTCGGCGGGGAGCGCTCGGCCGAGGGGCTCGAGCACGGGGATCCCGTGCGCGTGGCGTTCTCGACCCCGGCGCTCGGATCGTTCACGATCACGGGCCCGCTGACGGCGGGCGGGCGCGACGGGTTCCTTCTCGTCGGCAGCTGGATCGCCGCGGACGGCGGCGAGCCCGGCCGCCACGTCGACCGCATCGAGCGCCTGACGGACGTCGGCGTCCACGAGAAGCACGTCCCCGGCCGCCGCTCCGCGGTCGAGGAGTAGTCCCTCAGCTCTGGCAGTGCGGGCACCAGTAGGTGACCCGCAGCTGCAGCTCGTCGTCGCCGAGCTCGCCGCGCTCGATCGGAGTGCCGCAGCGCCGGCAGGGCTTCCGGTCGCGGCCGTAGACCCAGAGCTGCTGGCCCGGGCGCAGGTTTCCGGTCGTGGTGCGCTCGATCCGCTCGCGGTTCACGGTGATGAGCCGCTTCGCGAGCGCGATGGTGCGCACGAGATCGCCGCTCCCACCGACCGGTCGCGTGGGCAGCACGCCGCGCAGGAAGCACAGCTCGGCGCGGTAGACGTTGCCGAGCCCGGCCATGATCCGCTGGTCGAGCAGCGCGAGCCCGATCGGCCGCTCCGGGTCGGCGGACAGGCGCCGCAGCGCCTCGTCCGCGTCCCAGTCGGCGCCGAGCAGATCCGGGCCGAGGTAGCCGACCACGTCCTCCTCCGCCGAGCGAGGGACGATCTCGAGAAGCCCGAGCTCGAAGCCGACCGCCTGCCAGTCCTCCGTCTCGAGGACGATCCGGGCCTGGAACGCCGGCCGGTGCCACTTCGGCCGCTCGCCCTCGCCGCGGGCGTAGAGATGCCAGCTCCCCTCCATCTTGAGGTGGGAGTGGATCAGCGCGTCGCCGACCCGCATCAGCAGGTGCTTGCCGCGGGGGACGACCTCGTCGACCGTCTCGCCGGTGAGGTCGACCGTCGCGTACTTCGGCACGCGCACGTCGCAGCGGGTCAGGACCTCGCCGTCGAGCGCCTCGGCGAGATTGTGGGCGGATCGGTAGACGGTGTCACCCTCGGGCACGCGGGCTCCCTCCGGCGCTCACGAGCGCATCCTCAGGCCGCGCGGATTGGCGACGAATCCGGCGGCGACGAGCGCATCGCCGAAGGGGGTGCCGAGCGCGAAGACGCCGTCGATCTTCTCGACGGTCAGCTTCTCGACCCCGCGGGAGCGGACCAGCTGCGAGAGGGCGCCGGCCGCGTCGGCGAGGGCCGCCTCGTCGGCGGTGAAGGTGAGGGCCGTCTTGCCGCCGCGCTCGAGGTAGACCGCGAGCGTTCCGTCGACGACCGCGACCAGCGCGCCGGCCTTCCGACCGGGGCGGTGCCCCTCGCCCTGCGGCCACGGTAGAGCGGCGCCGAACGGATTCGCGGGGTCGGTCGCCGCGAGGGCGAGCACCGGCCGCGAGCACTCCTGCGCCTCGTCCTGCGGGGCGAACGTGCGGAGCCGGTCGACGCTGCCGGCCGTGCCGAACTGCGCTGCTCCCAGCTTCTCGATGAAGTAGCCCCTCCGGGCGCGGCCCTGCTGCTCGAAGCCGCTCAGCACCTTGTAGGCGAGGGCGAAGCCGCCGAGGACGCCCTCGGCCTGCACGGAGCCGCGGGTGACGATCCCGTACCGCTCGAGCAGCGTCTCGCCGAGCGCGTGCCCGCGGATCGTCGCGTCGGACTCCGCGAGCGGCACGATCGACCAGCGGCCGCCGGCGGTCGGGGGCCCGACGCGGGTGGCCATCGTGGGACGGGCGGTCATCCGGCCCCGCGGCGCGCGGGCGCGGGTGGGGGCGCGCGGCTGTCGGTGCGCGCCGCCGGTCGATCCGACGAGGGTGCGCAGCGGCGCCAGGGTGTCGTTCGTGACGAGTCCCGCCCAGACCAGCTCCCACAGGGCCTCGACGAGGCCGGCGTCGTCGGTGGAGCCGACCGCGTCGGAGAGCTGACGGAAGAAGTAGCCGCCGCCCGATCCGAGCACGCCGACGATCTCCTGCTGGAGCTCGGTCAGCGTCACGGACTCGGCGGCGGGGACGGGGAGGGTCAGCCCGGCCGTGTCGGCGAGGTGGAGGCTCACCCAGCCGTCGTTGCCGGGGAGGGTGCCCGCGCCGGCCCAGAGGACCTCGCCGGTCGCGGTGAGCTCGTCGAGCATCGCCGGGGAGTAGTCGCGCACCCGCGCGGGCAGGATCAGCGACTCCCAGGCGGACGCGGGGATGGGCGCGCCGGCCAGCTGGTCGATCACGGAGGCGACGCCGTCGATGCCGCGGAGCGAGCCGCCGACGTGCTGCCAGGCGGGGAGGAAGCGGGCGTACGCGGCCGCGTCGACCGGCTCGACCTCCTTGCGGAGCGCGGCGAGCGAGCGGCTGCGCAGGCGGCGCAGCACCTCGGCGTCGCACCACTCCGTCCCGGTGCCGGTGGGACGGAACTCGCCCTCCGAGACGCGGCGCTCGCCCGCGAGGCGCCGCAGGGTGTCGGTGACGACCGCGACTCCGAGGCCCAGGCGAGTGGCGACGGCGGCGGCGGTGAAGGGGCCGTGGGTGCGCGCGTAGCGGGCGACGAGGTCGCCGAGCGGATCGCGGACCGGGTCGATGAAGGCGACGGGGACGCCGATCGGCAGGGGCACGCCGAGGGCGTCGCGGAGCCGGGAGGCGTCCTCCATCGCGGCGTACCGCTGCTCGCCGCCGAGACCGACGGGCAGGACGCGCTTGGCCTTCACGAGCGCGGCCACGTCGGCCTCGAGCACCGGGCGCTCGATCGCGGGCGCCTTCGCGACGTCCGCCGAGGCGACCGACTCGTCGACCAGGCGCTCACCGAGCTCGTCGAGCGTCAGCGGCCCGAGCAGCCGGAGCAGGTCGGCGGCGCCCTCGAGGCCGCGGAGGCGGCGCTCCGGCTCCACGCGCTGCAGCTCGCGCTCGATCTGCGCGAGGACCGCCGGGTCGAGCAGCTCGCGCAGCTCCGCCCGGCCGAGCAGCTCGCCGAGGAGCGTCGCATCGACCGAGAGCGCGGCGGCGCGGCGCTCGGCGAGCGGGCTGTCGCCCTCGTACATGAAGGCCGCGACGTAGCCGAAGAGCATGGACCGCGCGAACGGACTGGCCGTCGGCGTCTCGACCTCGAGGATCCGCAGCTCGCGTCCGTCCAGCCGCGCGGCCAGCCGGAGCAGCGCGGGCAGGTCGTAGACGTCCTGAAGGCACTCGCGGACGGTCTCGAGGATGATCGGGAAGGTCGGGTAGGTGCGGGCGACGTCGAGCAGCTGCGCCGCCCGCTGCCGCTGCTGCCAGAGCGGGGAGCGCTTGCCCGGGTTGTACCTCGGGAGCAGGAGCGCCCGCGCCGCGCACTCGCGGAACCGGGCGGCGAAGAGGGCGGAGCCGCCGACCTCGCTCGTGACCAGCTGCTCCAGCTCCTCGCGCTCGAACAGGAACAGCTCGGAGCCCGGCGGCTCCGACTCGGTGTCGGGGATCCGCACGACGATGCCGTCGTCCCCGGCCATCGCCGCTCCGTCGACGCCGTGCCGCTCGCGGACGCGGGCGCCGATGGCGAGCGCCCAGGGCGAGTGCACCTGCATCCCGTACGGGGAGTGCAGCACCAGCCGCCAGTCGCCCAGCTCGTCGCGGAAGCGCTCGAGCACGAGGGTGCGGTCGTCGGGGATCTGCCCGGTGGCCAGGCGCTGCTCGTCGAGGAACGAGAGGAGGTTGTTGGTCGCGTACTCGTCGAGCCCGGCCGCCGTGCAGCGCTCGCGGGCCGTCTCGGGAGCGGCGGCGCCCACCTCGCGGGTGAACGCTCCGATCGCCTCGCCGAGCTCGGCGGGGCGTCCCTGCGAGTCGCCCTTCCAGAACGGCAGGCGCCCCGGCTCGCCGAACGCGGGCGTCACGATCACGCGGTCGTAGGTGATCTCCTGGATGCGCCAGCTCGTGGCTCCGAGCGCGAAGACGTCGCCGACGCGGGACTCGTAGACCATCTCCTCGTCGAGCTCGCCGACGCGGTTGCCGGTCGAGCCCGGCTCGCCGACCATGAACACGCCGAAGAGCCCCCGGTCGGGGATGGTGCCGCCGCTGGTGACGGCGAGGCGCTGAGCGCCGGGCCGACCGGTGAGCGTGTTCGCGTCGCGGTCCCAGACGAGGCGCGGCCGCAGCTCCGCGAACTGGTCGGAGGGGTAGCGGCCCGAGAGCAGGTCGAGGGTCGCCTCGTAGGCGGAGCGGGGCAGGGACACGAACGGGGCGCTGCGGCGGACGGTGTCGAACCAGTCGTCCACGTCGAGGCTCTCGAGGGCCGTCGCGGCGACGGTCTGCTGGGCGAGGATGTCGAGCGGGTTCGCGGGGACGGCGATCGCCTCGATCAGGCCCGAGCGCATCCGCTCCGTCGTCACAGCGGAGTGGAGCAGGTCGGCCCGGTGCTTGGGGTAGAAGGACCCGCGCGAGACCTCGCCGACCTGGTGGCCGGCGCGGCCCACGCGCTGCAGGGCGCTCGCGACCGAGGGCGGCGTCTCGACCTGGACGACGAGGTCGACCGCGCCCATGTCGATCCCGAGCTCGAGGCTCGAGGTCGCGACCACGCAGCGCAGGCGGCCGGACTTCAGGTCGTCCTCGATGATCGCGCGCTGCTCCTTGCTCACCGAGCCGTGGTGGGCGCGGGCGAGCAGCGGCTCCTCGTCGGGCGCGGACTGCCCGGTGCCGCTCGTCCCTCCGGCCGCTCCCATCGCCTCGGCGGGGGAGCGGCGGACGGAGGAGGACGAGGCCTCGGCGAGCAGGGCCCCGACCGCGACGGGCTCGCCCGCCTCGCGTGCGCGCTCGGCGGCCAGCTCGCGGCGCTCCGCGTAGATCTCGTTGAGCCGAGCGGTCAGCCGCTCGGCGAGGCGGCGGGAGTTCGCGAAGACGATCGAGGAGGTGTGCGCGAGGACCCGGTCGACGATCGACTCCTCGACGTGCGGCCAGATCGACCCGCTCTGCGGACCGGTGGCCCCCATCGTCGATCCGTCCTGCGGAGCCGCCGTCCCCAGTTCGGACATGTCCTCGACCGGGACGACGACGCTGAGGTCCCACTGCTTCTCGGACGCCGGAGCCACGATCGCGACGGGGGAGCGGCCGGCGAGGAACCGGGCCACCTCCTCGCGCGGGCGCACCGTCGCCGAGAGGCCGATGCGCTGCACCGGCTTCGGGAGCAGGGCGTCGAGCCGCTCGAGGGAGACGGCGAGGTGCGCCCCGCGCTTGGTCGACGCGACCGCGTGGACCTCGTCGACGATGACCGTCTCGACGCCGCGGAGCGACTCGCGCGCCGCCGAGGTGAGCATGAGGTAGAGGGACTCGGGGGTCGTGATCAGGATGTCCGGCGGCGTCTTCTGCAGAACGCGCCGCTCGGCGGCGGGCGTGTCCCCCGACCGCACCCCGACGGTGACCGTGGCCGGCGCGCTGCCGATCCCCTCGGCGCTGAGCCGCAGCGCCGTCTGCGTGACGCCGACGAGCGGCGAGCGGAGGTTGCGCTCGACGTCGACGCCGAGAGCTTTCAGCGGCGAGACGTAGAGCACGCGAGTGCGGTGCTGCGGATCCTCCGGCGGCGGGCCCTGCACGAGCCGGTCGATCGCCCAGAGGAAGGCCGAGAGCGTCTTGCCGGAGCCGGTGGGAGCGACCACCAGGGCGTGCGCTCCGCTGGAGATGGCGGACCAGGCGCCCTCCTGGGCGGCGGTCGGCGCCGGGAACGCGCCCTCGAACCACGCGCGCGTGGCGGGGGAGAAGCGCTCGAGGACGTCCGGCATGCACTCATCCTCCCTGCCACCTCCGACATTGCCGGGGCCGCCGCCCGGAGGCGAGCCCTTGACTCGGGGGAGCCCGTCCGTCAGGCGAAGCCGAGACGCACGAACGTGCCGACGTCGGCGAGCTCGGCCTGCCCGACTCCGTGGGCGACGCCCTCGTAGACCCGCGCGTCGAGCGCCGTGTGCTCCGGGAACCAGTCCGCCGCGTCCCGCACGAGCTCCTCCGGGATCACCGTGTCGAGCGTCCCGCGGCCCCAGAACACTGGAGGACGCTCGCGGGCGAGCCGCTCGTCCGCGTCGTCGCCCTCGGCGAGCGGGACCACGAATCCGGACAGGGCGACCGCGAAGGCGAAGCGGCCCGGCGCGCGCCGCAGCAGCTGCACCGCCAGAGCTGCGCCCTGGGAGAAGCCCAGCAGGCCGACCGGACCCGGGTGCCCCAGAGCGTCCAGCCACTCGATCACCCCCGCCGCCGCCGCCTCGACGGCCTCGGGATCGGCCCGCGGCTCGTCCGGCACCAGCGGCACTCGGAGGGGCCACCACGCGTTCGCCCCGCCGCCCAGAGCGAGCGGAGCCCGCAGGGACGCGAGGACCGGCTCCAGCGGCAGGTAGGCGCCGAGCGAGAACAAGTCCCCCTCGTGCGAGCCGTAGCCGTGCAGCAGCACCAGGAGGGGCCTGCCGACGCGGTCGCGCTCGGAGGAGGACCACAGCACCGCGTTCGCGTCGATTCCCATCGCACCATCATCCCCCTGAGCGCGGGATCGCCGCCGCCGGTCGGAACACCAGCCGCGAAGGGTGAGAATGGCTGCATGAGCGTGCGCACCCCTGACCCGAACTCCGGGTGGCTGTCCGACGACGAACTCGCCGAGATCCGCCGGCGGCTCCCGCTGCTGTACGTGGAGGCCGTGCCCGTCCGCGTCGACGGGCTCGGGCAGGTCACCGAGGTCGGCGTGCTCCTGCGCGCGACCTCCTCCGGCCAGATCACCCGCACGATCGTCTCCGGCCGGGTGATGTACGGCGAGACGTTGCGCGACGCGCTGTTCCGCCACCTCGAGAAGGACCTCGGCCCCATGGCCTTCCCCCTCCTCCCGGCGAGCCCGCTCCCCTTCCACGTCGCCGAGTACTTCCCCATGCCCGGCATGGGACCGTTCACCGACGACCGCCAGCACGCGGTGTCCCTCGCCTACGTCGTCCCCGTCACCGGCACCTGCGATCCCCGCCAGGACGCCCTCGAGCTCACCTGGATGACCCCCGACGAGGCCTGCTCCGACGCCGTCTCCGCCGAGATGGAGGGCGGGCGGGGCGCGCTGCTCCGCGCCGCCTTGGCCTCCGTGGGCCGGCTGTCCTAGCGGCGCGGAGCGGCCTTCTTGCGCGCCGCGTGGCGGCGCGCCGCGGTCGGCTCTCAGGGACGGCCGGGCGGGTGGAGCGTCGGGCGTTCGCCTAGACGGATTCGCTGGCACGCGAATCCGCCGTTCGGCTCGTGGATTCGGTGTCCACTCGGCCTCCTGCGACGGGGCGTGGAGAGGTGGCGGCGCTGACCGGCGACGGCGCAGCGAAGGGGATCGCCGACTCGCGACGCGGTGAGGACTTCCGGACCTCCCTGCGCGGGACTCCGCCCTGAGATGTGAAGCGAGAACGACGAAGGGCCGGAGCCTGCGACCGAGAGTCGCGGGCTCCGGCCCTCCGTGATCCTGTCGTCCTCACCAGGACGCGCGCTGTCCCGCGATCACCGATCGCCCGGCCCCCGGACCAGCCGCTCCCCGCGAGGCGAACGGTCGATCCGCGTGCGAGCGGATCGGCCTAGCCGGTCGTGACTCGCTGTGCGGATCGCGACCGTCCTGCCGGCCGACCGCGGTGCGCCGCTCTGCGGCGCACTCGAAGGCACAGGCGAACGGTCGATCCGCGTGCGAGCGGATCGGCCTAGCCGGTCGCGACCCGCTCTGCGCATCGCGACCGTCCTGCCGGCCGACCGCGGTGCACCGCTCTGCGGCGCACTCGAAGGCACAGGCGAACGGTCGATCCGCGTGTCAGCGGATCGGCCTAGCCGTTCGCGACACGCTCTGCGCNNNGAGAGCCGACCGCGGTGCACCGCTCTGCGGCGCACTCGAAGGCACAGGCGAACGGTCGATCCGCGTGTCAGCGGATCGGCCTAGCCGTTCGCGACACGCTCTGCGCGTCGCAACCGTGCTTGAAGCCGACCGCGGTGCACCGCTCTGCGGCGCACTCGAAGGCACAGGCGAACGGTCGATCCGCGTGTCAGCGGATCGGCCTAGCCGTTCGCGACACGCTCTGCGCGTCGCAACCGTGCTTGAAGCCGACCGCGGTGCGCCGCTCCGCGGCGCACGAAACGGTTCAGCCCTGCGCGCGCCGTCCGCCGCGGCGGGCGCCGCCGCCGGCGGACTCGCGAGCGGGTGCGGCCGAGGACGCGCCACCGGTCGCGGTGCTGTAGAACGAGCGCGATCCGCCCGAGGTCGAGGGGGCGCCGGCGGCCGAGCGGCTGCGGCCTCCGCGGGCGCCGCCGCGGGCGGGTCCCTCGGCGGCGGTGCGGTCGCGGCGGGGGCGGTCGCCTCCGCCGGTCGCGGCGCCCGTCGAGCGTCCGCCGCGGGGTGCGGCGGTGCCCTCGGTGCGGGCCGCGCGCTTGCGCTGCGCGTTGGCGCCCTGCGAGCGTCCGCCCTGCGACTGGCCGCGGGCGGGCTCGACGACCGCGCTGGGGGTGACGTACGGAGCGACGTCGCCGATGAGCTTCGCGACGGCGGCCGAGTCGGCGGTCACCTGCTGGGGCGCGACCTGGATCGCGGCCTTGCGCAGGAGGGTCTTCACGTCGCTGCGCTGCGTGGGCAGGACGACGGTGACGACGTCTCCCTCGCTGCCGGCGCGGGCGGTGCGGCCCGAGCGGTGCAGGTACGCCTTGTGCTCCATCGGCGGGTCGACGTGGATGACGAGCTCGACGTCGTCGACGTGCACGCCGCGGGCGGCGACGTCGGTGGCGACGAGGACCTTGACGGTGCCGGCGCCGAACGCGGCGAGGTTGCGGTCGCGGGCGACCTGCGAGAGGTTGCCGTGCAGGTCGACCGCGGGGATGCCCTGGCCGGTGAGCTGCTTGGCGAGCTTCTTCGCGTGGTGCTTGGTGCGCATGAAGAGGATGCGGCGGCCGGTGCCGGACGCGAGCGTCTTCACGAGCGCGTTCTTGGCGTCGAGGCCGTCGACCTCGAACACGTGGTGGGTCATCAGCGCGACGGGCGAGTTGGCCTCGTCGACCGAATGGAGCACCTCGTTCTGGAGGTACTTCTTGACCAGCTTGTCCACGCCGTTGTCGAGCGTCGCGGAGAACAGCAGGCGCTGCCCGCCGCGGGGGGTCTTGTCGAGGACGCGCGTGACGACCGGCAGGAAGCCGAGGTCGGCCATGTGGTCGGCCTCGTCGAGCACGGTGATCTCGACGGCGTCGAGGTTCACGAAGCCCTGCTTCATCAGGTCCTCGAGGCGGCCCGGGCAGGCCACGACGATGTCGACGCCCTGCTTGAGCGCCGCGACCTGGCGCTGCTGCGAGACGCCTCCGAAGATCGTGGTGGTGACGATGCCGTAGGCGTCGGCGAGGGGCTGCATCGCGGCGGTGATCTGCGTGGCGAGCTCGCGGGTCGGCGCGAGGACGAGTCCGAGCGGGCGGCCGGGGCGGCGGCGTCCGCCGGCGAGGGAGCCGCCGAGGCGGGCGATCATCGGGATGGAGAAGGCGAGGGTCTTGCCGGAGCCGGTCTTGCCGCGGCCGAGGACGTCGCGTCCGCCGAGCGTGTCGGGCAGGGTGTCGACCTGGATCGGGAAGGGCTCGGTGATGCCGCTCGCGGTGAGCGCGGCCACGAGGGGGGCCGGCACGCCGAGGGCGCTGAAGGAGAGGGGGGTGTTCGACATGGAGTGGTGCCTTTCGGGGGCATCATGCCGATCGAGGACGCGCAGGCGGTGGCCGGGGGCGCGGGTGATCGGCGTTCGGGCGAAGGTGACGGTGGTCACATCCGTTCGCCGTACGATTCGGTGCGCGCGGCCGGGGGCCTCATGCACGTGCGCCAGATGGTCGGGACGGATCCTCGACGGTCAGAGTCCTAGGGGACAAGGGGCGTTCTACGACGCGGGGGAGCGCAGTCGCTGCGCTCGCACCCTCCTACTCTAGTGGATGCCGATCCATCCGCGCATCGCGGCCTGCACGCGGGAGCCGTCGAGGTCGCTCAGCTTGGTTCCGACGAAGTCGCCCGCCCAGTCCGAGGTCTGCACGCGGAAGGCCGGCTCCGGGTCGCGCAGCGTCTTCAGGATGACGGCGGCGACGTCGGACGGGTCCTGCGCGTGGGTCGAGGAGAAGGACGACGCGGCGCGGTCGAGATAGGCGCCGAGCGCCGGCGCGTAGGGGCCGGCCTGCGCGAGCATCGCCGCCGCGTCGATGCCGACGTTCTCGACGAAGCTGCTGCGGACCGCTCCCGGCTCGATCAGCGACACGTGGACGCCGACGGAGGCGGCGACCGGGGCGAGCGCCTCGAAGAACCCCTCGACCGCGAACTTCGCCGCGCAGTAGTCCTCGTTGAAGGGCTGCCCGATCGCGCCGCCGACGCTCGAGACGGTGACGATGCGGCCGCGGGACGAGCGCAGCATCGGCAGCGCGGCGCGGGTGACCGCGACGGTGCCGAAGAAGTTGACCTCCATCACGCGGCGCAGCTCCTCCGGATCCTCCAGCTCGAGGGTGCCGAGATGGCCGGCTCCGGCGTTGTTCACGAGGGCGTCGAGACCACCGAGCTCCTCCTCCACGGCGCGGAGGCACCCGGCGACGGAGTCCGCGTCGGTCACGTCGAGCGCCCGCAGGTCGAGCTCGACGCGGGCCTCGGCGGCGGCGGCGCGCAGGCCCTCCGCCCGCTCCGGATCCCGCACCGTGGCGACCACCCGCCAGCCTGCGCGTGCGGCCTCGATCGCGGTGGCGCGGCCGATGCCGGTGGAGGTTCCGGTGACGAGGAGGACGGGACGGGGCATGCGGCTTTCCTGCTTTCCGGCGCGGGACGGCGCCGCCCGGAGGCTATCGGCCGACCCTCCGAGAACGTCCAGGGTCGGCGTCAGCCCCGGTAGCGCTCGCCGACCGGCACCTCGACCGCCAGCCGGTTGCCCGCCTGGGCGAGCGGGCAGGCCCAGGCGGGGTCGTAGGCGCAGGAGGGGTTGTAGGCGAAGTTGAAGTCGAGCACCAGCGTCCCCGGGGCGGAGCCCGGGCCGAGGTCGGCGCCCTTCACGGTGTCCAGGAGGTAGCGGCCGCCGCCGTAGGTGCCGCCGGGGGTCCCCGCGAGGGCGTCCTTGACCGGCAGGAACAGGCCCCCGCCGTAGGAGGCGAGCCGCCAGACGTCGAGGCTGCCGGCGTCGGGCACCTCGACCGTGCCGATCAGCTCGAAGGGGACGGTGCCGTCGGTGCCGGTCTCCACGTCCATCCGCCGCGCCTCCTCGGCGGGAGCCACCTCGAGCTCGAAGCGCCAGGCCGCGTCGTAGGGCGCGATCGGCAGCGAGCGGAAGTGCGCGCGATCGGCCGGCAGGAGCGGAGTGGAGGGGTGCTGCGCGAAGAGCGCGTTGCGCCCGCGGATCCAGGACGCGTGCGCGGCGAGCAGGTCCACGTTCGAGAGCCGGCGCACCTCCGCGTAGAGGGCCTGGACGTGGCGGCGCCAGTCCGACACCTCGACCGCGGTCGTGAGGCGGCGGCGGGGCGAGACGGCGTCGTCGTCGTCCTGCTCCTCCTCCTCGGCGGAGGGCCACTGCAGCCGCAGGAGCTCCGAGCGCGACAGCTCGGTCTCCTCCTCGGCGACGCCGTCGGGGCTCATGCGGCGGACTCCCCGCGCGGGCGGGTGTCGGCGCCGAGATCGTGGCGCCAGGTCGGGGCGAGGGAGCGGATGCGGATGCCGCGCCACTGCCAGAACGCCCACATCGACGGCCAGAGCGCGGCCGAGGCGAGGCCCGCCGAGAACTCGAGGCGGTCGCGGAAGAGCGTGCGCCCGTCGGGGAGCGGGGCCACGGCCATGCGGTGGTCCCACGCGGTGATCAGGCGGAGGGAGCCGGTGAGCGGCCCGCCGCTGTCGCGCAGGATCCGCACATCGGGCATCGAGGGGACGCGGCGGTAGGAGAGGTCGATCTCCTGCGCTCCCATCGGCACGATCCCGAGGGCGTCCATCGCGACCTCGTGGGAGCCCAGCCCCCAGGTCGGGCGGAAGCCGCCCTCGTCCAGCGACGCGGCGGTCAGGAGCGGGGACATCACCTCCCGGAACACGGCCGGACTCTGCAGGGCGCGCCAGGCGGAGTCGGCGTCGGTGTCGAGCACGTGCTTGAGCATCACCTTCACGAGGGACATCCTCCTCCGCCCGCCCCTGCGCGGGAACCGGGTGCGCGCGGAGCCCCGGACGTGTATGCGCGTCAGGGCTCGCTAGCGTGTCAGGGTGACCGCTCCCGCCGCCTCCGTCGACCAGTCGACCTATCAGATCCGCTTCGAGTGGGGCGCCCGCGCCCTCCGCGTGCTCGCCCCCGCCCACGTCACGGTGCTCGTCGACGCCCTGCCCGGAGGCGAGGGCCCGGACCTCGGGGCGGTGGAGGGCCGCGTCGTCCGAGCGGGACTGGCCGACCGTTCCGCCGTCGCCCGCTGGATCCTGGAGCGCCAGCACGAGAACGGCGGGCGCACCAGCGTCAACGTGATCGCCCTGGGCGACGTCGACGAGAGCGGAGCGGTGCGGTTCGCGATGGAGGACCAGCTGGCCGCCGGCGCCGTCGTCGACGCGCTCATCGGGCTGGGCATCGATCACGTCTCGCCCGAGGCCGCGGTGGCCTGCGCGTCCTACGAGGGCCTGCGCCGGGCGTGCGCGCACCTGCTCACCGCGTCCGAGTCCGGCCGTCTGCTCGCCGCCGAGGGGCGGGCGGACGAGGTCCGCGCCGCCGCGAGGGTCGACACCGTCGACGAGGTGGCGATCCTCCGCTGACCCGCCGCTCCGGCGGGCGCTGCCTCCGCGCGGTGCTGGAGGTCCGCGGAGCGCACAAGCCCCTGCGGATCGGAGCCGCCGCCTCGACCACGCGCCCGCCCCCGGCGTAGCGTTCGGCGGAGGCGGTCCCTCCGCCCCCGCCCCGACCGAAAGCTGGCCCGCATGAAAGCCGTTCTCCACGACGTCGTCCTCGCCGACGCCCCCGACTCCGACCTGATCTCGATCGAGGGCAACTGGTACTTCCCGCCGTCGAGCATCGCCGAGGGCGTGCTCGTCGAGAGCCCCACCCCCTACACCTGCCCGTGGAAGGGCGAGTGCCAGTACTTCTCGGTGCAGACCGGCGACGGCCTGCAGAAGGACAAGGCCTGGTCGTACCCGCACCCCTACCCGACGGCGTTCGACCGCGTCGGCAAGGACTTCTCGGGCTACGTCGCCTTCGACCGCTCGGTCCGCGTCTCCGACTGACCCGTCCCGCCGCGGCGCTGCTCCCGGTGCCGCGGCGGTCCGTCAGCCGCGCGGGGCGGCGGCGCGCGCCCGGTAGGCCCGGACCTTCGCCCGGTTCCCGCAGCGCTGCATCGAGCACCAGCGGCGCGAACCGGCGCGCGACGTGTCGAGGTAGAGCATCCGGCACTCCGGATCCGCGCAGCGCCGCAGCCGTCCGGCCACGGCCGGCCCCAGCAGCCCCACGGCCTCGCGGGCGATCGACGCGAGCGCCTGCCGGCCCGCCGCATGGAGCCGTCCGGCCTGCCGCGATCCGCCGCTCAGCACCGGCGGGATGTCGGGCATCGCTGCGACCAGGTTGACCACGTCGACGTCGCGCGGATCGAGAGCGGTGCCGGCCTCGGCCGCGACGGCCAGGCGCGCGATCGCGCCCCGGAGCATCAGCGCGTCGTCCAGGCGCGCGTCCCGGCTGTCGGGGCCGACCGCCTCGAAGCGCTCGGCGAGCCAGGCGGCCAGGGCGGCGTCGGAGTCGAGGTGCTCGGCCGCGCCCGCGGGCAGTGCTCCGGTCGTGGCGAAGTCGAGTGCGAGGCTGCCGGAGTCGAACCACCAGCGTCGGCCGTCGGCCTCGGGGAGCCACTGGCCGGTGACCGGGGTGCGGCCGCCGTGCGGAGCCTCGTCCGGGCTCACGGCGCCGGGACCGGTCGGCGGCGCCACTGGATCGCGTTCGCGGGCTCGAACCGGCGCGCGCAGCGGCCGCAGGCCAGGGGCCGGGTGGGTCGGCGGTGCCGGTAGAAGAGGTGGCCGCCCGGGCAGGTGCCGACCCACGGAGCGAGCTCGTCCGCGGTCGGGTTGCTGTGGGTGCGCGATCCCGTGTAGCCGAGCCGCCCAGCGATCCGCCCCCACTGAGGTCCGTGCCCGGCGTCGGGACCGGCGAGCGCGTGCGCGACCTCGTGCAGGAGGGTCTGCCGGACCTCCTCGTCGCTCCAGCGGGCGGCGAGGTGGCGCGAGACCGTGATCCGGCGGCGCGTCCAGTGGCAGGCGCCGCCGCGGGTGCGCGCGTGGTCGAGCGCGAAGGACCAGGAGGGGTCGAGGTGCTCCTCGATCAGCGCGTCGGCCCAGCGGGCCACGTCGTCGAGGTCGGCCACCGGTGGCGCTGCCTAGGACTCGTCGCCGTCGGCGCGGCGGCGGCCGCGGGCGGTGCCGTCGGCGCGGAGTGCGCGGTCGGACCCGTCCTGGAACTCGGACGCGGCGGCGTAGCCCAGGCGCGCGACCTCGAGCTCCTCCTCGGGGACCCCGACGCGCTCGCCGAGTGCGGTCGCGGCGTCGAAGTCGCGCATCGCCCGGCCGTACTCGCCCAGCTCGAAGAAGGTGAGGCCGCGGTGCTTGAGCGCGAAGGAGTGCTCGAGGTGCCACTCGTGCGTGCGCGCCTCCTCGACGCAGAGCGCGAGCTCCGAGAGGGCCTCGTCGGTGCGGCCCCGGAGCTGCATGAGGCGGGCGCGGCGGACGCGGGCGGTGAGCAGCTCGGCGCGGTCGCCGGAGAAGCGGGTGCGGCGGACGGCCTCGTTCGCGAGGTCCCACGCCTCGTCGACGCGCCCGAGCAGGCGCAGCAGCTCCGCCTTCTCGGTGAGCGCGGCGAGGCTGCGCAGCGCGCCGATCTCCTCCAGGCGCTCCTGGGCGGCGTCGACGTCGATCTCCTCGTGGAGGGTCGCGGGGTCGTGGCGGATGATGATGCTCAGGGCGATGCTTCCTCGTGGAGTGCGGATCCGGATCGTCGCGCGCGGCGGACGAGAGGACGGTCGGGGTCGCTGACCCCGGCGTCGAGTGTACCGGCGGGTCCCCGGACGGCGCCCCGACGCGCGGCCCGGGTCAGCCCCGTCGCACCTGGAAGATGCTCCGCGCCGGCAGCGGCGACGGGGTCGCGGTCTCGTCCGTGACGACGAGGGCGCCGGCGATGAAGTTCTCGAGCTCCCGTCCCTGCACGAGCTTGGAGGGCGCGGGGTCGGAGGCGAGGCGCCGCGGCAGGCCGTCGAGCGGCAGCGGATCGGCGGAGGCGAGCATCACCACGTTCCCGAAGCGCTTGGCCTTGAGCATCTGGGTGTCGGTCATGATCGCGGTGTGCGCGAAGACGGAGGCGAGCGTCGCGGCCTGGGCGCGGGCGAAGGCGAGCGCACCGCCGTCGGCCACGTTCACGGCGACGAGGCCGCCGGGGGCGAGCAGCGGCGCGATCGCCCGGTAGAACTCGGCGCTGGTCACGTGCGCGGGCGTGCGCGCGCCCGAGAAGATGTCGACCACGACCACGTCGACCGTGCCGCGCAGCCCGGGCGGCAGCTTGCCGAGCACCTCGCGGGCGTCGCCCTGGCGGATGCGGATCTGCGCCCCACGGGGGAGCGGGAGCGCCTCGCGCACCAGCTCGACCAGAGCGCCCTCGATCTCGACGACCTGCTGGCGCGAGCCCGGCCGGGTCGCGGCGACGTAGCGGGGGAGGGTCAGCGCTCCGGCTCCCAGGTGCAGCGCCGTGACGCTCTCGCCCTCGGGGGCGACGAGGTCGATCGCGTGGCCGATCCGGCGGACGTACTCGAAAGAGAGGTGCGTCGGGTCCGCGAGGTCGACGTGCGACTGCGGAGTGCCGTCGACGACCAGGGTCGCCGCCTCGGGCGAGTGCCGGTCGGGCTCGATCTGCGCGGTGTACCCGCTGGCGAGCACGGCGCGAGGGTGCTCGGAGTCGTCTCCGCGTCGGCGGCCGGTGCGTTCCTGCATCCGACCAGTCTGCCGCGACGGCGGGATCGCGGGGCTCCGCGCCCCGGCCCGCTCGGGACGATCCGGGAGGCCGTGGCCTCGTATACCGGACCCCGCGGGGCGGCGCAAGCATCCGCACTTGCGCGGCGTGGCGCGATACGGCTATATTCGTACTTTGCGCTCCCGAGTACCCATGCCCTCATATCGCGGTCGGCAGGTCACCGGAACCCGGCATCAGATGGTGGATGCCGTTGCCACACTCTAGCCCCGCCCCCAAGACCGAGTCGCCTCGGTCCGCACGGCGTGCGGGCAGGGGTGGCGGCCCGTCCGGCGGGAGCCCACTCCACACATCCCACAGATTGAGACCCGCGAGGGTCTACGGAGGTTCCTTCCTTGGCTGCTGCGTCCACCGCGACCACCACCTCACCCAAGAACGGACGCGGAGCTTCGCGTCTCTCGTTCGCCAAGATCAGCGACACCCTGACCGTTCCGGATCTGCTCGCGCTGCAGACCGAGAGCTTCGACTGGCTCGTCGGCTCGGAGGCGTGGAAGACCCGCGTCGCCGAGGCGAAGGCCGCCGGCCGGGAGGACCTCCCCGCCAACTCCGGACTCGACGAGATCTTCGAGGAGATCTCCCCGATCGAGGACCTCAGCGAGACGATGCAGCTGAGCTTCACGAACCCGTACCTCGAGCCCGAGAAGTACACGATCGAGGAGTGCAAGGAGCGCGGCAAGACCTACGCCGCTCCGCTGTACGTCGAGGCCGAGTTCATGAACCACCTCACGGGTGAGATCAAGACCCAGACGGTCTTCATGGGCGACTTCCCGCTGATGACCGAGAAGGGCACTTTCATCATCAACGGCACCGAGCGTGTCGTCGTGTCCCAGCTCGTGCGCAGCCCCGGCGTCTACTTCGAGCGCCAGCAGGAGAAGACGTCCGACAAGGACATCTACTCCGCCCGCGTCATCCCGAGCCGCGGCGCCTGGCTCGAGTTCGAGATCGACAAGCGCGACCAGGTCGGCGTGCGCATCGACCGCAAGCGCAAGCAGTCGGTCACCGTGTTCCTCAAGGCCCTCGGCCTGACGAGCGAGGAGATCCTCGAGCAGTTCGCCGGCTACGAGTCGATCGAGCTGACCCTCGAGAAGGACAACATCCTCACCAAGGAGGACGCCCTCCGCGACATCTACCGCAAGCTCCGTCCGGGCGAGCAGGTCGCCGCCGAGGCCGCCCGCGCGCTGCTGGACAACTTCTACTTCAACTCCAAGCGCTACGACCTCGCGAAGGTCGGCCGCTACAAGATCAACCGCAAGCTCGGCATCGACAAGGCGCTGTCCGACTCGGTGCTGACGGTCGAGGACATCATCGCGACCATCAAGTACCTGGTCGCCCTGCACGACGGCCGCACCGCCCTCCCCGGCGTGCGCGACGGCGAGGCGGTCGAGCTGCGTCTGGACGTCGACGACATCGACCACTTCGGCAACCGCCGCATCCGCGCGGTCGGCGAGCTGATCCAGAACCAGGTCCGCACCGGACTGTCCCGCATGGAGCGCGTCGTCCGCGAGCGCATGACCACGCAGGACATCGAGGCGATCACCCCGCAGACCCTGATCAACGTGCGCCCCGTCGTCGCCGCGATCAAGGAGTTCTTCGGGACCAGCCAGCTGTCGCAGTTCATGGACCAGAACAACCCGCTCGCGGGTCTGACCCACAAGCGCCGCCTGTCGGCGCTCGGCCCCGGCGGACTCTCCCGTGAGCGCGCCGGCGTCGAGGTCCGCGACGTCCACCCCTCGCACTACGGCCGCATGTGCCCGATCGAGACCCCGGAAGGCCCGAACATCGGCCTGATCGGTTCGCTCGCGTCCTTCGCGCGCATCAACTCGTTCGGCTTCATCGAGACGCCGTACCGCAAGGTCGTCGACGGCACCGTCACCTCGCAGATCGACTACCTCACCGCGTCCGAGGAGGACGAGTACCTGGTCGCCCAGGCGAACGCCCCCCTCACGAAGGACTTCCGCTTCGCGGAGGGCAAGGTCCTGGTCCGCCCCAAGGGCGGAGAGGTCGAGCTCGTCGACGCCGAGCGCGTCCACTACATGGACGTCTCGCCGCGCCAGATGGTCTCGGTCGCGACCTCGCTGATCCCGTTCCTCGAGCACGACGACGCGAACCGCGCGCTCATGGGCGCGAACATGCAGCGTCAGGCCGTCCCGCTGCTGCGCAGCGAGTCGCCCGTCGTCGGAACCGGCATGGAGGGCTTCGCGGCCATCGACGCCGGCGACGTCATCACCGCCGACAAGGCCGGTGTCGTCCAGGAGGTCTCCGCCGACTCCGTCACCGTCCAGCTGGACGAGGGCGGCACGCAGACCTACTTCCTCCGCAAGTTCGACCGCTCCAACCAGGGCACCTCGTACAACAACCGCGTGGTCGTCTCGGCCGGCGAGCGCATCGAGGTCGGCGAGGTCGTCGCCGACGGCCCCGCCACCGAGAACGGCGAGCTCGCGCTGGGCAAGAACCTGCTCGTCGCGTTCATGCCGTGGGAGGGCCACAACTTCGAGGACGCGATCATCCTCAGCCAGAACCTGGTGAAGGACGACGTCCTCTCCTCGATCCACATCGAGGAGTACGAGGTCGACGCCCGCGACACCAAGCTCGGCAAGGAGGAGATCACCCGCGACCTCCCCAACGTCAGCCCGGAGCTCCTGGCCGACCTGGACGAGCGCGGCATCATCCGCATCGGAGCCGAGGTCCGCCCCGGCGACATCCTCGTCGGCAAGGTCACGCCCAAGGGCGAGACCGAGCTCTCGGCCGAGGAGCGCCTGCTCCGCGCGATCTTCAACGAGAAGAGCCGCGAGGTCCGCGACACGTCGCTGAAGGTGCCCCACGGCGAGCAGGGCACGATCATCGGCGTCAAGGTGTTCGACGCGCAGGACGGCGACGACGAGCTCGGCTCGGGCGTCAACCAGCGCGTGGTCGTCTACATCGCCCAGAAGCGCAAGATCACCGAGGGCGACAAGCTCGCCGGCCGCCACGGCAACAAGGGCGTCATCTCGAAGATCCTGCCGGTCGAGGACATGCCGTTCCTCGCCGACGGCACCCCGGTCGACATCGTCCTCAACCCGCTCGGCGTCCCCGGCCGCATGAACTTCGGCCAGGTCCTCGAGATCCACCTCGGGTGGATCGCGAAGCAGGGCTGGAAGGTGGAGGGCCAGCCGGAGTGGGCCGCGCGCCTGCCCGAGCACGCCCGCGAGGCGGCGCCCGGCACCAAGGTCGCGACCCCCGTCTTCGACGGTGCGGCGGAGGAGGAGCTCGCAGGGCTGCTCGACTCGACCACCCCGACCCGCGACGGAGAGCGCCTGATCGGCTCGTCCGGCAAGACGCAGCTGTTCGACGGCCGCTCCGGGGAGCCCTTCCCGGACCCGGTCTCGGTCGGCTACATGTACATCCTGAAGCTGCACCACCTCGTCGACGACAAGATCCACGCGCGCTCGACGGGCCCGTACTCGATGATCACCCAGCAGCCGCTCGGTGGTAAGGCGCAGTTCGGCGGACAGCGCTTCGGCGAGATGGAGGTGTGGGCCCTCGAGGCCTACGGCGCCGCCTACGCCCTCCAGGAGCTCCTCACCATCAAGTCGGACGACATCCTCGGCCGCGTGAAGGTGTACGAGGCCATCGTCAAGGGCGAGAACATCCAGGAGCCCGGCATCCCGGAGTCCTTCAAGGTCCTCATCAAGGAGATGCAGTCCCTGTGCCTGAACGTCGAGGTCCTCTCGGCCGACGGCACCGCGGTCAGCCTGCGCGACACCGATGACGAGGTCTACCGCGCCGCGGAAGAGCTCGGCATCAACATCTCCTCCCGGTTCGAGTCGTCCTCCGTCGACGACATCTGATCCGCGCCAGCCTCCGACGACTCCCGTCTCTGACGAGACACCCTGTTTTCCGACAAGGAGAAAACATTGCTCGACGTAACCACTTTCGATGAGCTGCGCATCGGCCTCGCGACGGCCGATGACATCCGTCGCTGGTCGCACGGTGAAGTGAAGAAGCCCGAGACCATCAACTACCGCACCCTGAAGCCCGAGAAGGACGGACTGTTCGGCGAGCAGATCTTCGGACCCTCTCGCGACTGGGAGTGCTCCTGCGGCAAGTACAAGCGAGTCCGCTTCAAGGGCATCGTCTGCGAGCGCTGCGGCGTCGAGGTCACCAAGTCCTCGGTCCGCCGCGAGCGGATGGGCCACATCGAGCTCGCCGCCCCCGTCACCCACATCTGGTACTTCAAGGGCGTCCCCTCGCGCCTCGGATACCTGCTGGACATGGCGCCGAAGGACCTCGAGAAGGTCATCTACTTCGCGGCGTACATGATCATCGACGTGGACGACGACGGCCGTCACGCCGACATGCCCGGTCTCGAGAACGAGCTCCGGCTCGAGATCAAGACCCTCTCGGACCAGCGCGACTCCCGCATCGCGGACCGCCTGGCGCGCCTGGAGACCGACCTCGCCGCTCTGGAGGCGGAGGGCGCCAAGAGCGACCAGAAGCGCCGCACCAAGGACGGCGCCGAGAAGGAGATGGGCCAGATCCGCAAGTCCTTCGACGAGGACATCGCGCGGCTCGAGAGCGTGTGGGAGCAGTTCCGCACCCTCAAGGTCGGCGACCTCAAGCCCGAGGACGCGGTCTTCAACGAGCTCGTCGACCGGTACGGCGTCTACTTCGAGGCCTACATGGGCGCCGAGGCGATCAAGAAGCGCCTCGAGCAGTTCGACCTCCAGGCCGAGGCCGAGACGCTGCACCTGCAGATCGCCGAGGGCAAGGGTCAGAAGAAGATCCGCGCCATCAAGCGCCTGCGCGTCGTCAACTCGTTCCTCGCCACCGGCAACTCGCCGGCCGCGATGGTCCTCGACGTCGTCCCGGTCATCCCGCCGGAGCTGCGCCCGATGGTGCAGCTCGACGGAGGCCGGTTCGCGACGAGCGACCTGAACGACCTCTACCGTCGCGTGATCAACCGCAACAACCGCCTCCGCCGCCTGCTCGACCTCGGTGCCCCCGAGATCATCGTGAACAACGAGAAGCGCATGCTCCAGGAGGCGGTCGACGCCCTCTTCGACAACGGCCGCCGCGGCCGCCCCGTCACCGGAACCGGCAACCGCGCCCTGAAGTCCCTGAGCGACATGCTCAAGGGAAAGCAGGGTCGCTTCCGCCAGAACCTGCTGGGCAAGCGCGTCGACTACTCGGGCCGCTCGGTCATCATCGTCGGCCCGCAGCTCAAGCTGCACCAGTGCGGTCTGCCCAAGCAGATGGCACTGGAGCTGTTCAAGCCGTTCGTGATCAAGCGCCTGATCGACCTGTCGCACGCGCAGAACATCAAGGCCGCCAAGCGCATGGTGGAGCGCTCGCGCCCGCAGGTGTGGGACGTGCTCGAGGAGATCATCCGCGAGCGCCCCGTCCTGCTGAACCGCGCGCCCACGCTGCACCGTCTCGGCATCCAGGCCTTCGAGCCCCAGCTGGTCGAGGGCAAGGCGATCCAGCTGCACCCGCTCGTCTGCGCCGCCTTCAACGCGGACTTCGACGGCGACCAGATGGCCGTCCACCTGCCGCTGTCCGTCGAGGCTCAGGCCGAGGCGCGCATCCTGATGCTCGCGTCGAACAACATCCTCAAGCCCTCGGACGGCCGTCCGGTCACCCTGCCCACGCAGGACATGATCATCGGCCTCCACCACCTGACGACGATCCGCGAGGGCGCCGCCGGCGAGGGCCGCGCGTTCTCCTCCGTCTCGGAGGCGATCCTCGCGAAGGACCAGGGCTCGCTGCACCTGAACTCGAAGGTCAGGATCCGCATGTCGGACGTGTACTTCGCGCAGGGTCAGGCCCCCGAGGGCGTCGAGATCGACGAGAACGGCAAGGTCACCGCGCCGGTCCTCCTCGAGACCACGCTCGGCCGCGCCCTCTTCAACGAGGCGCTGCCGGTGGACTACCCCTACTTCGAGCAGGTCGCCGACAAGACGACCATCTCCGGGATCGTCAACGACCTCGCGGAGCGCTACCCGAAGGTGGAGGTCGCCGCCTCGCTCGACCGGATCAAGGACGCCGGCTTCTACTGGGCCACCCGCTCGGGTGTCACCGTGGCGCTGTCCGACATCCTCACGCCTCCGTCGAAGCCCGAGATCATCGCGGGCTACGAGAAGAAGGCCGCCAAGGTCGAGTCCGAGTACGACAAGGGTCTGACCACTCAGGCCGAGCGCCGCCAGGAGCTCGTGAAGATCTGGACCGAGGCGACCGACGAGGTCGCCAAGGCCATGCGCGCGAACTTCCCGACGGACAACACCATCAACCGCATGGTCACCTCCGGTGCCCGCGGAAACTGGCTGCAGGTGCGCAACATCGCCGGCATGCGAGGCCTGGTGAACAACCCGAAGGGCGAGATCATCGCCCGACCGATCATCTCCTCGTACCGCGAGGGCCTGTCGGTCGCCGAGTACTTCATCGCCACGCACGGTGCCCGCAAGGGCCTGGCCGACACCGCGCTCCGCACCGCGGACTCGGGCTACCTGACGCGTCGACTCGTCGACGTCTCGCAGGACGTCATCATCCGCGAGGAGGACTGCGGCACCTCGAAGGGCCTCGACCTGCCGATCATGCTCCAGGACGCCACCGGCGCCTGGATCAAGGACTCCAACGTCGAGAACTCCGTCTACGCCCGTTCGCTCGCCACCCCGGCGTCGAACGAGGCCGGCGAGCTCGTCGCCGAGGCCGGCGAGGACGTGGGCGACGTGCTCATCGAGAAGCTGGTCGGAGCGGGCGTGCGCCACATCAAGGTGCGCTCCGTCCTGACCTGCGAGTCCGCCGTCGGCGTCTGCGCGGCCTGCTACGGCCGCTCGCTCGCCACCGGCAAGCTCGTCGACATCGGAGAGGCCGTCGGCATCATCGCGGCCCAGTCGATCGGCGAGCCCGGCACGCAGCTCACGATGCGCACCTTCCACACCGGTGGATCGGCCTCGGCCGACGACATCACGCAGGGTCTTCCCCGCGTGCAGGAGCTCTTCGAGGCCCGCACCCCCAAGGGCGCGTCGCCGATCGCGGAGGCCGCCGGCCGGATCACCATCGAGGACACCGACCGTGCCCGCCGCGTCATCCTCCAGCCGGACAACGGCGACGAGGCGGTCATCTACCCGGTGCTCAAGCGCTCGCAGCTCCTCATCGAGGACGGCCAGCACGTCGAGCTCGGGCAGCAGCTGCACGTCGGAACGGTCGACCCCAAGGAGGTCCTGCGCGTGCTGGGCGTCCGCGAGGTCCAGAAGCACCTGGTGGGCGGCGTCCAGGGCGTCTACCGCTCGCAGGGTGTGCCGATCCACGACAAGCACATCGAGGTCATCGTGCGTCAGATGCTCCGCAAGGTCACCGTGGTCGACCACGGCGACACGGAGCTGCTGCCGGGCGAGCTCGTCGACCGCTCGCGCTACAGCGAGGTCAACCGTGCGGCTCTGACCGAGGGCAAGCGGACCGCGTCCGCCCGCCAGGAGGTCATGGGCATCACCAAGGCCTCGCTCGCGACCGAGTCGTGGCTGTCGGCCGCGTCCTTCCAGGAGACCACCCGCGTCCTGACGCAGGCGGCCATGGAGGGCAAGCGCGACCCGCTGATGGGCCTGAAGGAGAACGTGATCATCGGAAAGCTGATCCCGGCGGGAACCGGTCTGCCCAAGTACCGGAACGTGTCGGTCGAGGCGACCGAGGAGGCGAAGGCCGAGCGGTACCCCAACCGCATCTTCGCCGACGACGCCGCGTTCAGCGACGCCGACCTCTCGTTCGTGGACTTCGACTCGTTCTCGAGCGACGGCTACGAGCCGGGCAACTACAGCTGATTGAGATGAGCTGAACGATCGAAGGCCCCGTCGGGACACCGGCGGGGCCTTCGACGTCCCCGGCCCGCGGTCACCCGCACGGGGGGGGCCGCCCGTTCGCGACGAGCGGCCTTCCCCACGGCGGCGGGGTGATTGACTCGACAGGTGCTCGTCGGGTCGAGCCTGTACCCGTTCCCCCGTCCTGGTCGCGGCACATGAGGAAACGCGCGGATGAGACTCGTGATCGTCGTGCTGGCCGCACTGCTCGTGGTGGTCGGTGCCGTCGTCGTGCCCGCGGGGCGGGCGGAGGCGGCGGAGGCGGTCGCTCCCTCGTCCTGCGGCGTGGCGGAGCTGGCTCCCGTGCTCACGGGGGACGACGTCCGGCCGCGCTCCGCCGCCGGCCTGGTCCCCATCGTGATGCTGCACGGGTGGCTGGGCACGGCGACCCACGACGCCGACCGCACGGGGGCCTTCTCCCACCTCGTCGACATGGTGTCCTCCGAGTCGGCGACCCCTCCGCTCGACGCTCCCGAGCCGTCCCTCCTCGGGCGGCTGCAGCAGATCGACGGCGCCGCGGTCTACACCTTCGACTACCGCCGGCTCGCCGCGCGCTGGGTGACCGACCCGGGGATCAGCGACGCGCTCGCCTCCTCGATCGCGTGCCTCGTCTCCGCGACCGGGCACCGCGCCGTCGTCGTCGCGCACTCGATGGGCGGCCTCGCTGCGCGTCAGGCGCTGAGCGGCGCGGTCGACGGCACCGCCGTCTCCTCGATGGTCTCGTCCGTCCTCACCTTCGGCACCCCGAACACGGGATCCGATGTCGCGGAGCGCCTCGGACGGATGGTCGACGACTCCGGTCAGGTCAGCCCCGCGGTGATCGCGGGACTGGACCCGCAGAGCCGGCTGAGCGTCTCGGCGATGCTCGCCTCCTGCGGGGACGCCGTCTCGGAGGACGCCGAGCACGCGGGGGAGTGCACGGGAGTGCCGATGATCGACGCCCTCGCCTCGGCGGCGGGCAAGGGTCTGCGGACGGGATCGACCGAGCTCGGCTCCCTGCCGCCCTGGCCCGCCGGCGTGCACGTGACGGCGCTGGTGGGCGACATCCAGGTGACCGCCGCGGTGGCGCTCGGCCTCGCCAGCGCCCCGGTCGACCTCGGCGACATCATGGTCGCGACCGGATCGGCGACGGCCGGAGTCGACGACTACGTGGTCTCGACCTGCCGCTACACGTACCTCGCCGCAGCCGACGTGCCGTCCCTCGTCGCCGAGCTCTCGCCGTTCGCGCGGCTCGGCGACGCCCTGCGCTTCGCGAAGCTCGTGGTCGACGTCGACGCGAGCCCGTGCCACCACGCGCGGCTGACCCGGAACGTCGACCTCGTCGAGCACGCCACCGCCGTCGTGTCGGACGTCGTCGCGGGCGCGCTGTCCGCTCCGCACGCCTCTCGAGCGCAGACCGCGGCGAGGGCGCTCCCGGCGGCGGAGGAGTCCCGGAGGCGGTCCTCGTGACAGGGTGGCGGCCGCCACGAGGAGACATCATGTCGCGTCAGTTGACGGACGTCTGTCGGGAAGCATACGGTCGGACCGGCCCATGGGGAGGCCGCCTGGGGGACAGGCAGCGCGGCCCGCGCGGCACCCGAGCCGCATGCGCGGGCCGCGCCCGTCTCCGATCTCCTCTCACGTTCCGCGCTCCGTCCGGGTACGCTCGGCTGCAGCAGATGCCGGAGGAACCTCCGTGCATCCCGGCGCCGGAGGCCTGATGAGCGACGACCCCCTCGACGCGGAGGAGTCGGCGCGTCCTCCGCGCCTGACCCGCGATCAGGTCCGCACCCGCCTGCTGGACGCCGCTCTGGCGGTCGTCCGCGCCGAGGGCCTGCGCGTCGGAGTCGCTCACCTGCCCCTCGAGGACGTCATCCGCTCGGCGGGCGTGCCGCGCAGCACCGTGTACCGGATCTGGCCCACCCGGCAGTCCTTCTACGACGAGCTGATCGCCGCGATCCCGGAGCGGGTCCTCGCCACCCGGCTCGATCAGCCGTCCCTGCGGGCAGGGAACGCCCACCTCCACCGGAGCCTCGATCCGGAGCCCACCCCGGCGCAGCGCCGCGAGGCTCTGATCGCCTCCGTCCGGATCGCCGTGGACGCGAACGTCGACAACGTCTTCTCGGCGCAGCACTGGCGCAACTTCATCGCTCTCGCCGGCGCGGTCGACTCGCACGAGGAGCCGGCGCGGTCCGCCATCGGCTCCGCTCTGCGCGCCCGTCAGCTGCACTTCATCGACAACATGGCGAAGTACTACGAGCACACCCTCGCCGAGGCGGGGCTCCGGCTGCGCCCGGGCCGCGGCTCCGCCGCTCTCGCCTCCGCCGTCTCGGCCCTGGTCGAGGGGCTGTGCGTCGCGCGCATCGCGGCACCGGAACTGGTCACCGGCCCGCTCGACCCGGCCGATCCCGACGGGCCGTCGCTGGCGGTGGTGTCGGTGCTGCTGCTGATCGACGGGTTCACCGAACCGGACGAGTGATCCGGGCGGCGGATCCGCTCAGTCCTCCGCGACCGGCTCCAGCATCCCGTCGACGATCGAGCGGATCGTCCAGGCCGCGAGGGTCCACTCGACCGGCTCGCCGTCGAGGCCGGGGGCGGTCACCGGAGCGTCGAGGTCGTCGTCGAGGAGCCGGCCGCGGTGCGCGAGCCCGTCGACCACGATCGCGGTGAGGTGGGCGAGCTGGAGCGTCGTGAATCCCGGGCGCATCGTGCCGCCGAAGACCGCCAGCGTCTCCTCGTAGAAGTCGCGCATCCGGCGAGTGAGCATGCCCTCGATCCGCTTCGCCGTGGCGCGCACCGCGTCGCGCGCAGGCCCCTCCTCCATCGAGAACGTGCAGGCGAGCAGCGCGTTGTAGGACGACCAGTCGGCGGAGCGGCGCAGCGACTCGGCGTTCGCCCGCGCGCCGATGCGGATGGTCTCCCAGGCGACCCGCCGACGGCCGGCGGCGGTGGAGAGGAGCTCGGCGGAGCGGTCGTAGACCTCGCGCATCTCCTGCTGAGCCTCGGGATCGGAGCCCTCCGCGTACCGGTCCCGCACGAAGACCTCCCCGATGAGGTCGGCCACGAACTCCTCGCGGGTGCTCCAGATGCGGTAGACGGAGCTGCGCGGCACCCCGGCCAGACGGATGTACTCCTCCATGGGCAGGTGCGCGAAGCTCACCGTGAGGCCGTGGTTCGAGACGACGTCGCGCGCCGTGGTGATCATCCGGCTGCGGACCTGCTCCGCAGGGATCCTCCGGGCCCGCCGGGAGCCCTCTGCGCTGTCGTCCATGGAGAGGGACATTAGCCCCAGACGGCGCCGCGGGGGGTCCTCCACGCGCTCCGTGAGCCGATCCGGAGCGCTCTGTCGGCGTCCTCACACTGAGACGGAATGTCCCGTCGCGTGCGCGACGTCGCAGCGGCCCGCTACGGTGCAGCCGGGGCGGACCCGAACCTGCCCCTGCTAGGGGACCCCCGTGACCGGATTCGATCGGTTCACGCTGGCCGTCGTGGACGGACCAGCGATCGAGCGCGCCGCGCTTCAGGCGCTGCTCGCACAGCTGCTGCCGCAGTTCTCGCACGACGAGGAGGGCGTCGACCGCATCGCGGTCCTCGACCTCGACGGCGTGCCCGGCGAGGAGGTGGCCGACACTCTCGAGCGCGCGGCGGCCCGGACCGTCGGACTCGTCGTCCTCTCCTCCTCCGACTCCCTGGAGCCGGTGCGGGCGGTGCTGCGACGGGAGAGAGCGGCCTACGTCTGGAAGGGCGACGACCCGAGCGAGCTCGCCGCGGCGGTCGTCTCGGTCGCCTCCGGCCGCACCTGGATCTCGGACACGGCCCGCCACCGGCTCGTGCACGGGCGCGAGGAGCGCCGCCCGGTGCTGAGCCCGCAGGAGAGCCGCGTGATGCGCGCCTACGGAGCGGGTGCCGCGGTCCGCACCGTCGCGGTCGACCTCAGCGTCGCCGAGCACACCGTCCGCACCTACATCAAGCGGATCCGCGCCAAGTACCTCGAGACCGGCGTCACGCTCGATTCACGGGTCGACTTCTACCGCCACCTCGGTGACCACGACGTCGCGATCCGCCGCGGCGGAGACCGGGTGCGGGCCGGCGCGCAGCAGGCGGTCGGCGACGTGGTCGGCGATCGCCGAGCCTGAGGCGAGCAGGATCGCGTTCCCGCTGGTGCGCCCCTCGACGAACGCGGTCGATCCGACCGCTGCGGTGACCGGGAGCAGCCCGCGGACGACCCCGCGCAGGCGGTCCAGCCTCCGGTGGTCGGCGTCGTCGGCGACGTTGACCGCGAGGAGCCCGTCGGCGCCGACCCGGGCGGCGAGCGGAGCGAGGACGGACGCGCGGTAGAACGCCTCGGGGATCTCGTCCCCGTCGTACACGTCGAGCACGACGAGGTCGGCGCTCCAGGGCGGCAGGGGCCCTGCGGCGTCGGCCGTGAGAAGCCGGACGCGCGCGCCGCGGGGGAGCGGGGCGTGCTCGAGCACGAACTCCACGAGTCCCGCCGCGCTCTCGACCGCGAGCTGCTCGGAGCCCGGCCGGGTCGCGTCGACGTAGCGGGCCAGGGCCAGGGCGCCGGCTCCGAGGTGCAGCACGCGCAGCGGCTCGCCGGGAGGGGCGGCGGCGTCGACCACCGCGCCGAGGCGCGCGAGGTACTCGAGGTGCAGGGCACGGGGATCGCCCGGATCGATCAGCGACTGCTCCGCGCCGTCGACCGTGAGAAGCAGCGCCTCCGGCCGCACCGGATCCGGCCCCAGCACGGCCCTGCGGCCTCCCGGCAGCACGAGGGACGGAGGCATCCCGTCACGCTAGCGCTCCTCGCGCGAGCCGCCCCGCCGCCGCTACGGTGACAGGCATGGCCGCCCTGATCCTGCTCGACGTCGACGGCGTCCTGAACCCCTCCGTCCGCAGCGATCGCGCCTCGGGCTCGCACCGCCTGGAGCTCGAGCCGGAGCGGGAGGCGCTCGTGGCCCGGCTGGCCGCGGTCGGCACGATCGTCTGGGCCACCACCTGGCCGCCGCGCTTGACGCGGGTCCTCGCGCAGGACCTCGGGCTGCCGGCCGGCACGGACGCGATCGTCTTCGACGGGGGCCTTCCGCGCGACCCGCGATTCCCGGGCCGGACGGGCAAGCTCCAGCCCGTCGCGGTGTGGCTGGAGGCGGCCGCCGAGCGCGGCCCGATCGACGCCGTGGTGTGGATCGACGACAACCTCCACGAGGACGCCTACGACTGGGCCTGCGAGCAGAGCACCCCCTTCCACCTGGTGCGTCCGGAGTCGGCGACGGGCCTCACGAGCGAGGAGGTCGACGGCGCCGAGCGCTTCCTGGCCGGACTCCCGGCGTCACACGGCGACATGCGGGAATAGGGCCGCCCCCTCCACTGGTTATCGTCACTCCGGGCGGTTCCGCCGAGCAGCGGTCCGCCCCGGGACGACCCGTCCCCTCGTCGATCCCCGCGCCGCATCCGGCGCAGCGGGACCGCCACGACTCCGTGATGCACCGAAGGACAACACCGTGACCCTCTCCGCCCGCACCTCCCTGCGCGTCCTGGTCGGCACGACCGCCGCCGCCGCCGCCCTGGTCCTCGCCGGCTGCGCGCCCGCCTCGACCGACGATGTGGTCTCCGGCTCGAGCGGCGAGGGCACCGCCTCCGCGAGCTCCGGCCTGACCCTGGCCGAGGTGGAGGACTCGGGGAAGCTCACCATCGGCACCGAGGGCACCTACCCGCCCTTCTCCTTCCACGCCGACGGCGGGACCGGAGCTCTCACCGGCTACGACGTCGACGTGATCACCGCCGTGGCCGAGAAGCTGGGCGTCGAGCCCGACTTCCAGGAGACGCAGTGGGACGCGATGTTCGCGGGCCTGGACGCAGCGCGCTTCGACGTGATCGCGAACCAGGTCTCGATCAACGACGAGCGCGAGGCGAAGTACGACTTCTCGGAGCCGTACTCGGTCAGCCCCGGCGTCGTGATCGTCCCCTCGAGCGACACCTCGATCACCGACCTCGCCGGCCTCTCCGGCAAGACCACCGCGCAGTCGCTCTCGAGCAACTGGTACACCGTCGCGCAGGAGAACGGCGCCGAGGTCGAGGGTGTCGAGGGCTGGGCGCAGGCCATCGCCCTCGTCGAGCAGGGACGCGTCGACGCGACCGTGAACGACCGCCTCACCTGGCTCGACTGGTCCACGACCTACCCCGACCAGGCCGCGGGCCTCAAGGTCGCCGTCACCACCGACGACACCTCCGAGAGCGCCTTCACCTTCCCGAAGGGCTCGGACGACCTCGTCGAGGCCGTCGACTCCGCCCTCGACGAGCTGCGCGAGGACGGCACCCTCGCCTCCATCTCCGAGCGCTACTTCGGAGCCGACGTCTCCCAGTAGTCCGGCACCGAGACGGCTCCTCCCCTCCCGGGAGGGGCCGTCTCGTGCGTGAGCGGCGCCGACGCGGGGCGCGGCGGAGCGGCTCAGGCCGCGGGTCCGCCCGCAAGAGCGCCCGCCCCGGCGCGAAGCGTGCCAGCATTCCCGAGGAGGCGGACACGATCCGCCCCGACGCCACCACCCGATTGAGCCGACCGCGGATCCTCCCGCGAAGGCGGGAGAACACAATGGACCTCGTCCTCCGGTCGTTCTGGCCGATCCTCTCCGGGGGCATCGTCGGGACGATCCCGCTCGCGCTGGCGAGCTTCGCCATCGGGCTCGTGCTCGCGCTCGCGGTCGCCCTGATGCGGCTCTCGCGCGTGCGGATCCTCTCGTGGATCGCGCGCGCCTACATCTCCGTCATCCGGGGCACGCCGCTCCTGGTACAGCTGTTCGTGATCTTCTACGGCCTGCCGAGCCTCGGACTGAAGATCGACCCCTGGCCCAGCGCCACCATCGCGTTCGCCCTCAACGTGGGCGGCTACGCGGCGGAGGTCATCCGCGCGGCGATCCTCAGCGTCCCGAAGGGGCAGTGGGAGGCGGCGCACACGATCGGGATGAGCCGCTCGCTCTCGCTGCGGCGCATCATCCTGCCGCAGGCCGCGCGCGTCTCCGTCCCGCCCCTGTCGAACACCTTCATCTCGCTGGTGAAGGACACCTCGCTGGCCTCCCTCATCCTGGTGACCGAGCTCTTCCGGCAGGCGCAGAAGATCGCCACCGCGTCGAGCGAGTTCATGCTCCTCTACCTCGAGGCCGCTCTGATCTACTGGCTCATCTGCCTGGTGCTCTCCAGCGGCCAGGGCCTGCTCGAGAAGCGATTGGACCGCTATGTCGCCCGCTGACACCCCGACCGACGCCCGGCCCGTGCTCACGGCCCGCGGACTCCGGAAGTCGTTCGGCGGGGTGGAGGTGCTGCGCGGCATCGACCTGGAGGTCCGCCGCGGCGAGGTCGTCGCCCTGATCGGGCCGTCCGGCTCGGGCAAGACCACCGTCCTGCGCTCGCTGAACAGTCTCGAGGTGCCGGACGGCGGGGTGGTCGAGCTCGCCGACGGCAGCGTCCTCGACTTCGACCGCAGCGTCGGCCGGAAGGCGCTGACCAAGCTGCGCGACCACTCCGCGATGGTCTTCCAGCACTTCAACCTCTTCCCGCACCTGACGGTCCTCCAGAACGTGACGGAGGGGCCGCTGCGGGTGCAGCGCCGTCCCGCGTCCGAGGTGGTCCCGGAGGCGGAGCGCCTGCTCGAGCGCGTCGGCCTCGGCGGCCGGGGGAGCGCCTACCCCTTCGAGCTCTCCGGTGGTCAGCAGCAGCGCGTGGGCATCGTCCGGGCACTCGCGCTGCGGCCCGATCTGCTCCTCTTCGACGAGCCCACCTCGGCGCTGGACCCGGAGCTGGTCGGCGACGTGCTCTCGCTGATGCGGGAGCTGGCGGGGGAGGGCTGGACCATGCTCGTCGTGACGCACGAGCTCGAGTTCGCCCGGCAGGTGGCCTCGGAGGTCGTCTTCATGGCCGACGGCGTGGTCGTCGAGCGGGGCGCCCCCGCGCAGATCCTCCGGGAGCCGCGCGAGCCGCGCACCCGGCAGTTCCTGCACCGCCTCCTCCACCCGCTCGAGTAGACGATCGGCGCTGTCCCCCATCGACGGGGAGCCGCGCGGCGCACCGGGCGCGGCGGACGGCGTGCCTATGCTGTCCGGGTGACCTGGAGCAGCGACGCCGAGACCACGCGGATCCCCTCCGCGACCGAGACGTCCGGCGGAACCGGACCCCAGCCGACCCGCGAGTACGTGTGGCCCGAGCCCGTGACCGGCCGGCAGCCGACCGTCGAGCCCGCCGCCCCGGCCGCCGCGGCGTCCGCCCCCAGCGCCCTCGGGCCGGTCGAGGCCGAGCCCGAGCCGACCCAGCGCTCCGGCAACCGCCTCGCGGGCCTCGCGCTCGCCCTCCTGACGACCGCGGTCTTCGCCGTCCTGTACCTCGTCGCCCTCACCGCGATCCGCCTCCTCGTCGACCGCGTCGGCGGCGATCCGGTCGCCCTCGCGCTCGAGGTGGCGCCGACCGCGCTGTTCCTCGCCCCGGTCGCCGCGTTCCTCGTCGGCCTGGCGCTGATCGTGCTCGTCGTGAACCGCGCGGGCTGGTGGGCCTACGTCCTCGGCGGCTTCCTCGTCGCCCTCCTCACGGCTGCGGCCGCGCTGGTCGGCGGCTGGAGCGCCGTCGGACCGCTCGCCCTGCCGATCGACCGCTCCGTCGCGCTCGAGTTCGTCCGCGATCCCGCCGTCCTCGCGGCGGTCCTCGCCGCGGGCGTCCTCGGCCGGGAGGCGAGCGTCTGGGGCGGCGCCGCGATCGCGGGCCGCGCCCGGGGCGTCAAGCGCCGCAACGCCGAGCGCGAAGCGGCCGCGCAGTCGTGACTCCGGAGCGGCAGGGGCAGGGCCGCGGAGCCGGGCTGGGCTACGGCCTCGCGCTGGCCGGCTTCGCCGCGTTCCTCTACCTCGCTCTGGTCGTCTGCGCGTTCGGGGTCCTCAGCCTCCTGCTGGACCAGGACGTCGTGCCCGAGCGCGACGCCGGCCCGCTGCTGGGGCCGGTGTCGGTGGCGGTCTGCGTCGTCGCCGTGCTGGTCGCGATGGTGACCCTCGCCGCCCGTCCCGCCGTCCACCGCGTCCTCGGCCCGTCGCTGCTGACCGGGGTCGTCGTCTACCTGCTCTTCCTCCTCACGGGCGGAGCGCTCTACGGGCTCGGCCGTCAGGAGCCGGGGAAGATCCTCGGCTGGATCCTCGCTCATGCGCCCACTGTCTTCGCGATCGCGACCGGCGTGCTCGCGGCCGCCGTCCAGCTCGTGTTCCTCCTGCTCCTGGCCCGTCGCGACGCCGGCGGCCGCAGCCCCCACTGGGGCTGGGAGGGCGACGAGCGGGAGTGACGGCGGAGCCCCGGCGCGGCTCGTCGCGGCGCCGCGGCATCTCCCAGGGCGAACGCCGCTCGGTTGACCGGCCCCGTCACTCCCCGTAATATTCTTCGGGTGTGCGCTTTGCCGTGCGCTTGTGTCGTGCCTCCGGGTCGATGCGGTCGCCGCACTTCGCTCTACCGGGTCCGCGAGGATCCGCGGGTTCGTCCGATCGGGCGGCCCCCACGGCATACCCCTCACCCTCCCGGTCCCGCTCGCGGGGCCGCGGGGTGCGTCGGGTCCAGATGAACTCGGCCGTTCCCGGAGACGGGAGGGCCGAATGTCGACCATCGATCCGCTGTCACCGTGCAGCATTCAAGGAGCAAAACCAGTGCCAACGATTCAGCAGTTGGTCCGCAAGGGACGCACGCCGAAGGTCACCAAGACCAAGGCGCCCGCCCTGAAGGCCAACCCCCAGCAGCGCGGCGTCTGCACGCGCGTCTACACGACCACGCCCAAGAAGCCGAACTCGGCCCTCCGCAAGGTGGCCCGCGTGAAGCTCTCCAACGGCACCGAGGTCACCGCCTACATCCCCGGCGAGGGCCACAACCTGCAGGAGCACTCGATGGTGCTCGTGCGCGGCGGTCGCGTCAAGGACCTCCCCGGTGTCCGCTACAAGATCGTTCGCGGCGCCCTGGACACCCAGGCCGTCAAGAACCGCAAGCAGGCTCGCAGCCGGTACGGCGCGAAGATGGAGAAGAAGTAATGCCTCGTAAGGGCCCCGCTCCCAAGCGCCCCGTCGTCGCAGACCCCGTCTACGGCGCCCCCATCGTCAGCCAGCTCGTCAACAAGATCCTCCTGGACGGCAAGAAGGGCCTCGCCGAGCGCATCGTCTACGGTGCCCTCGAGGGCGTCGCCGGCAAGAACGGCCAGGACGCGGTCGTCACCCTCAAGAAGGCGCTCGACAACGTCCGCCCGACCCTCGAGGTCCGCAGCCGCCGCGTCGGCGGCTCGACCTACCAGGTCCCGGTCGAGGTCAAGCCCCACCGCGCCAACACCCTCGCGCTCCGCTGGCTCACCAGCTACGCGAAGGCCCGTCGCGAGAAGACGATGACCGAGCGTCTCATGAACGAGATCCTCGACGCGTCGAACGGTCTGGGCGCCGCTGTCAAGCGTCGCGAGGACACCCACAAGATGGCCGAGTCGAACAAGGCCTTCGCGCACTACCGCTGGTAGCGCACCCCGCGGCCGCCTCCGGGCGACCGCGACCACCGGGCCCGCGGCGTCAGCGCTGCGGGCCCGGTCCCGGCGGCGGATCGCCCGATCCCCGCGACCGGGCGACCGCCACCACCAGAATCCCAGCCATTCGGCCATGAACCCGGTGCGCTGGCTCCATCACCTATCGGAGGAACTCCGTGGCACAAGATGTGCTCACCGACCTGAACAAGGTCCGCAACATCGGCATCATGGCCCACATCGATGCCGGCAAGACCACCACCACCGAGCGCATCCTGTTCTACACGGGTATCACGCACAAGATCGGCGAGGTCCACGACGGCGCCGCGACGATGGACTGGATGGCGCAGGAGCAGGAGCGCGGCATCACGATCACGTCCGCCGCGACGACCTGCTTCTGGAACAAGAACCAGATCAACATCATCGACACCCCCGGTCACGTCGACTTCACGGTCGAGGTCGAGCGCTCGCTCCGCGTCCTCGACGGCGCCGTCGCCGTCTTCGACGGCAAGGAGGGCGTCGAGCCCCAGTCCGAGACCGTCTGGCGTCAGGCCGACAAGTACGACGTCCCGCGCATCTGCTTCGTCAACAAGATGGACAAGCTCGGCGCCGACTTCTACTACACGGTCGACACGATCATCAAGCGCCTCGGCGCGAAGCCGCTGGTCATCCAGCTGCCCATCGGCGCCGAGTCCTCCTTCGAGGGCGTCGTCGACCTGGTCGAGATGCGCGCGCTCACGTGGCGCGGCGACTCGAAGGGCGACGTCGCGCTCGGCGCGAAGTACGAGATCGAGGAGATCCCGGCCGATCTGGCCGACAAGGCGGCGGAGTACCGCGAGAAGCTCCTCGAGACCGTCGCGGAGACCTCCGACGAGCTGCTCGAGAAGTACTTCGGCGGCGAGGAGCTCACCGTCGCGGAGATCAAGGGCGCCATCCGCAAGATGACCGTCAACTCCGAGATCTACCCGGTGCTCTGCGGCTCCGCGTTCAAGAACCGCGGCGTCCAGCCGATGCTCGACGCGGTCGTCGACTACCTCCCCTCCCCGCTCGACGTCCCCGCCATCGAGGCGCACGACGTCCGCGACGAGGAGAAGGTCATCATGCGCCACGCGGACTCGACCGAGCCCTTCTCGGCGCTCGCGTTCAAGGTCGCCGTGCACCCGTTCTTCGGCCGCCTGACCTACGTCCGCGTCTACTCGGGCAAGCTCGACTCCGGCGCCCAGGTCATCAACTCGACCAAGGGCAAGAAGGAGCGCATCGGCAAGATCTTCCAGATGCACTCCAACAAGGAGAACCCGGTCGACTCGGTCACCGCCGGCCACATCTACGCCGTCATCGGCCTCAAGGACACCACCACCGGTGACACCCTGAGCGACCCGGCCGCGCAGGTCGTGCTCGAGTCGATGACCTTCCCGGAGCCCGTCATCGAGGTCGCCATCGAGCCCAAGACGAAGGCCGACCAGGAGAAGCTCGGCACCGCGATCCAGAAGCTCGCGGAGGAGGACCCCACCTTCCGCACCGAGCAGAACCAGGAGACCGGTCAGACGGTCATCAAGGGAATGGGCGAGCTGCACCTCGACATCCTGGTGGACCGCATGAAGCGCGAGTTCAACGTCGAGGCCAACGTGGGCAAGCCCCAGGTCGCGTACCGCGAGACGATCCGCCGCACGGTCGAGAAGTACGACTACACCCACAAGAAGCAGACGGGTGGCTCCGGCCAGTTCGCGAAGGTCCAGATCACCATCGAGCCGATGGAGGTCGAGGCCGACAAGACCTACGAGTTCGTCAACGGCGTCACCGGTGGCCGAGTCCCGCGCGAGTACATCCCCTCCGTCGACGCGGGCATCCGCGACGCCATGCAGGTCGGCGTGCTCGCCGGCTACCCCATGGTCGGCGTGAAGGCGACCCTGGTCGACGGAGCGGCGCACGACGTCGACTCCTCCGAGATGGCGTTCAAGATCGCCGGCTCGATCGCGTTCAAGGAGGCCTCGCGCAAGGCGCAGCCGGTCCTCCTCGAGCCGCTCATGGCCGTCGAGGTCCGTACTCCCGAGGAGTACATGGGCGACGTCATCGGCGACATCAACTCGCGTCGCGGGATGATCCAGTCGATGGAGGACGCCACCGGCATCAAGGTCATCCGGGCCAACGTCCCGCTGTCCGAGATGTTCGGCTACATCGGAGACCTGCGCTCGAAGACCTCGGGCCGTGCCGTCTACTCGATGACGTTCGAGACCTACGCCGAGGTCCCCAAGGCCGTGGCCGAGGAGATCGTCCAGAAGAACAAGGGCGAGTAGCTCCGCCCCTGGGCCGTCGCCGTTCCCCGGAACGGCGACGGCCTGGTAGTGTCGTGCGGGTTTGCTGCCGAGTGCAGCGCGCCCCCTGTCGCAGCGGGACGGCCGCACGACCACTGCCGGTAACATACGTACACAAAACCCCCGCAAGTCCTCCTGTCCTCGTGTCGCCCCGTGCGGCCGCCCGGATGCGGATGCTTGCACCTAAGTCCTGAGGAGGACCCACAGTGGCTAAGGCCAAGTTCGAGCGGACCAAGCCGCACGTCAACATCGGAACCATCGGTCACGTCGACCACGGAAAGACCACGCTCACCGCGGCGATCTCGAAGGTTCTGGCGGACAAGTTCCCGTCCGCGACCAACGTCCAGCGTGACTTCGCGTCGATCGACTCCGCTCCCGAGGAGCGCCAGCGCGGCATCACGATCAACATCTCGCACGTCGAGTACGAGACGCCGAAGCGCCACTACGCGCACGTCGACGCCCCCGGTCACGCCGACTACATCAAGAACATGATCACCGGCGCGGCCCAGATGGACGGCGCGATCCTCGTGGTCGCCGCCACCGACGGCCCGATGGCTCAGACCCGTGAGCACGTCCTCCTCGCCAAGCAGGTCGGCGTCCCCTACCTCCTCGTCGCCCTGAACAAGGCCGACATGGTGGACGACGAGGAGATCCTGGAGCTCGTCGAGCTCGAGGTCCGCGAGCTCCTCTCGTCGCAGGGCTTCCCCGGCGACGACGCCCCCGTCGTGCGCGTCTCCGGCCTCAAGGCCCTCGAGGGCGACGAGACCTGGACCCAGTCGATCCTCGACCTCATGGACGCGGTCGACGAGTCCATCCCGGACCCGGTGCGCGACAAGGACAAGCCGTTCCTGATGCCGATCGAGGACGTCTTCACGATCACCGGTCGTGGAACCGTCGTCACCGGCCGTGCGGAGCGCGGAACCCTCGCTCTGAACTCCGAGGTCGAGATCGTCGGCATCCGCCCGACGCAGAAGACCACGGTCACCGGAATCGAGATGTTCCACAAGCAGCTCGACGAGGCCTGGGCCGGCGAGAACTGCGGTCTGCTCCTCCGCGGCACCAAGCGCGAGGACGTCGAGCGCGGCCAGGTCGTCGTCAAGCCGGGTTCGGTCACGCCGCACACGGACTTCGAGGGCACCGCGTACATCCTGTCCAAGGATGAGGGTGGGCGTCACAACCCGTTCTACGCGAACTACCGTCCGCAGTTCTACTTCCGCACCACCGACGTCACCGGCGTCATCACGCTGCCCGAGGGCACCGAGATGGTCATGCCCGGCGACACCACCGACATGACGGTCGCGCTGATCCAGCCGATCGCCATGGAGGAGGGCCTCGGCTTCGCCATCCGTGAGGGTGGACGCACCGTGGGTGCCGGTACGGTCACCAAGATCGTCAAGTAGGTCCGTCCTACCGATCTCTCGAGAGGGGTCGTCCGCTTCGGCGGGCGGCCCCTCTCGTCGTTCCCGGGACGCCCGGCTAGCGTGGCCGCATGCCCTTCGTGAAGAGCGACCCCCGTGCCCGCCCGCAGTTCTTCGAGTGGGAGGCGGCCGGCCTGGGCTGGCTGCGCGAGGCGGACGGGGGTGCGCGCTGCGTCGGGGTGGAGGCGGTGTCGCCCGGGCGCATCGAGCTGGAGGAGATCCGCTCGGTCCGCCCGTCGGCCGAGTCGGCTCGCGCCTTCGGCGCCGCGCTCGCGCGGACGCACGACGCGGGAGCCACCGCCTTCGGAGCACCGCCCCCGGGCTGGACCGGCCCCGCGTACATCGGCCGCCGCGCGATGCCGTGCCGCCCCGACGACTCGTGGGGGCGCTTCTACGCGGAGCAGCGGGTGCGCCCGTTCCTGGGCCCCGCCGTGGAGGCGGGAACCCTCACCGCAGCCGAGTCGCGGGCCGTCGAGCGGGCGCTGGACCGGGTGGCGGCGGGCGCTTTCGACGACGGGGCGGGGCCCGCCAGGATCCACGGGGACCTCTGGACCGGCAACGTGCTCTGGTCGGCGGAGGGCGCCGTCCTGATCGACCCCGCCGCTCACGGCGGCCACCGCGAGACCGACCTGGCGATGCTGTCCCTCTTCGGCGCTCCGCACCTCGGCGCCGTCCTCGAGGGCTACCGCGAGCAGCATCCGCTGGAAGCCGGCTACGAGGAGCGGGTGCCGCTGCACCAGCTGCACCCGCTCGCCGTCCACGCCGCCGGTCACGGTCCCTCCTACGGCCGCGCCCTGGCCGACGCCGCGGCGCGGGTGATCGCGCTGGCCGGCTGACCGGCGCGCCCGCACCGTTCCCTCAGCCGGGAGCGCCACACTGAGGCACGCGCCGCCCTGTGCGCGTCGACAAGGAGGCATCATCGTGGATCTCGGGAAGCTCGGACGCCAGGCCGGCGAACTGCTCAACAGCCGGAAGGCCCAGGACGCGCTGCGGAGCGAGAAGGCCGAGCAGGTCTCCGACCAGACCCTCGAGAAGGCCGGCGAGATCGCCAGCCGCCTCACCAACGGCAAGTACGACGACCGCATCGAGGACCTGAAGCGCCAGGCCGACAAGCGGATCGGCAACGAGTAGCGGCTCCCGTCCGACTGCTCCTCCCCGCCGTCAAGCGGGTGCGGCCCTCCGATCCGCCGTCCTATCGTCGGATCGATGGCTGACACTCGCGCGCAACGACTCCGCAGGACCGATTCGAGCGGACGCGGCTACACCCGGGTGCGTGCGGGCTCCGGCTTCAGCTACCGCGACCCGAAGGGCGCGACGGTCGCCGACACGGAGCTGCGCGCGCGCTTCGACCGTCTCGGCATCCCGCCGGCCTGGACGGACGTCTGGATCGCCCCGTACCCCAACGGGCACATCCAGGCCACCGGCGTCGACTCGGCCGGCCGCCGCCAGTACATCTACCATCCGACCTGGCGCGAGCAGAAGGATCGGATCAAGTTCGACCGGGCACTGCGGCTCGCGGAGGCCCTGCCAGGGGCGCGCCGGGCCGTGACCATCGCCCTCCGATCGGACGGGCCCAGCCGCGAGCGGGCGCTGGCGACCGCCTTCCGGATGCTCGACACCGGGTCGCTCCGCGTCGGCAGCGAGAGGTACGCGAAGGAGCACGGCAGCATCGGCCTCTCGACGCTCCTGTGCGCGCACGCCACGACCCACGGGGACCGTGTCGCCCTCGCCTTCCCGGGGAAGAGCCACCAGGCGTGGACGAGCGAGATCCTCGACCACGATCTCTCGCGGGTCGTCCGTGCACTCAAGCGGCGCGGACCGAACGCCCGCCTGCTCGCCTGGAAGGACGGGCGGGAGTGGCGGCCGGTCTCGGCGCCCGAGATCAACGACTACGTGCGCGAGCGCGCGGGGGACGACTTCACGGCGAAGGACTTCCGCACTCTCCACGGCACGGTCGCCGCTGCGCTGAGCCTGGCGAAGTCGGGCCCGCAGGCCACGCAGCGCGCTCGGAACTCCGCGATCGCCCAGGCGATGCGCGACGCCTCCGACGTGCTCGGCAACACGCCCACGGTCGCCCGCGCCAGCTACGTCGACCCGCGACTGCTGGACCACTTCCGCGCCGGTGAGACGATCGACGCGTCGCGCCCCGCCTCGGCCGAGGCCGCCGTCCGGGCGCTGCTCTTCGAGTAGCAGGGGAGGCCCTCCTGCCCGCGGCGCGGCCGGGGATCATCGGCTCCGAGGGGAGGTCACGACGCGGTCGTGGAGGAGCCCTCCGGCGCGACACGCCCGGGTTGCAGGGGTGGGGCATCTGTGGGAGACTCTTCTAGTTCAAAATTTCCTCTCGGGCGGCGTGCTGCTCGGAGGGGGACACTGCCAGGCAGTGCCGAGACGGCATCGCGGAGGCTCGACCCGAGAGGGCGGCCACGCGGGTGCGACGTCGAGGCGGCGGGTAGCAGAACGACAACAACCGACATCTCAACGGGTTCTCCGTGCGTCGTGCGTTCTGCACGCCGATCGGAGCGCCCCCGGGATGCGGTGCTTTTGACAGAAGAACACTGGTTGCACTTTTCCGGGTCACCGGAGTTCCTTCGCGAGCGCGTCCAATGCGAGACGAGTCCGGCTCCGGCCGGGGGAGTCGCGTACGACGCAATAACAAGAGAGTGAGAGATCACACATGGCGGGACAGAAGATCCGCATCCGACTGAAGTCGTACGACCACGAGGTCATCGACACGTCGGCGCGCAAGATCGTCGACACGGTCACCCGTGCCGGTGCAACGGTGGTCGGCCCCGTGCCGCTGCCGACGGAGAAGAACGTGGTCTGCGTGATCCGTTCTCCCCACAAGTACAAGGACAGCCGCGAGCACTTCGAGATGCGCACCCACAAGCGCCTCATCGACATCATCGACCCGACGCCCAAGGCCGTCGACTCGCTCATGCGCCTCGACCTGCCGGCCGACGTCAACATCGAGATCAAGCTCTAAGGAGGAGTGCCACCATGTCTGTCACTGTTTCCCCCACGCTGAAGACCAGCAAGGGCCTCCTCGGCACCAAGCTCGGAATGACCCAGGTCTGGGACGAGGACAACAAGCTCGTGCCGGTCACCGTCATCGAGATCAGCCCCAACGTCGTGACCCAGGTCCGCACGGAGGAGAAGGACGGCTACACCGCCGTCCAGCTCGCCGCCGGTGCGATCGACCCGCGCAAGGTGAACAAGCCCGCCGCCGGTCACTTCGACGCCGCGGGCGTCACCCCCCGCCGCCACCTCACCGAGGTCCGCACCTCCGACGCCGCCGACTACTCGGCCGGCCAGGAGCTGACCGTGGACGCCGTCTTCGAGGCCGGCACCAAGGTCGACGTCGTCGGCACCAGCAAGGGCAAGGGCTTCGCCGGTGTCATGAAGCGCCACAACTTCAAGGGCGTCTCGGCTTCGCACGGTTCGCACCGCAACCACCGCAAGCCCGGCTCCATCGGCGCCTCCTCGACCCCCAGCCGTGTCTTCAAGGGCATGCGCATGGCCGGTCGCATGGGTGGCGAGCGCGTCACCGTGCTCAACCTCAAGGTGCACTCCGTCGACGCCGAGAAGGGCCTGCTGCTCGTCAAGGGCGCCGTCCCCGGTGCCCGCGGTCGCCTCGTGTTCGTTCGCAACGCCGTGAAGGGAGCGTAGTTCCATGGCTACCTCTGTCGACATCATCGACGTCAAGGGCCAGAAGGCGGGCTCGGTCGAGCTCCCCGCCGCGCTCTTCGACGTCCAGACCAACATCCCCCTCATCCACCAGGTCGTCGTGGCCCAGCTCGCCGCGGCGCGCCAGGGAACCCACAAGACGAAGAACCGCGGTGAGGTCTCCGGAGCCGGTCGCAAGCCGTTCAAGCAGAAGGGAACCGGTCGCGCTCGTCAGGGCTCGATCCGCGCCCCGCACATGACCGGCGGTGGCGTGGTCCACGGACCGACCCCCCGCAGCTACGCGCAGCGCACCCCCAAGAAGATGATCGCCGCGGCTCTGCTCGGCGCTCTCTCGGACCGCGCGCGCGGCGCCCGCATCCACGTGGTCGAGTCCCTCGCCCTCGGCGACACCCCCCGGACCAAGGACGTCCTCGTCCTGCTCGACGCCCTCTCGGTGTCGCGCAACGTCCTCGTGGTGCTCGAGCGCGACGACTACATCGCCGAGCTCTCGCTCCGCAACGTGCCGTTCGTGCACATCCTGCCGGCCGACCAGCTCAACGCGTACGACGTGCTCGTCTCCGACGACATCGTGTTCTCGAAGGGCGCGCTCGACGCGTTCATCGCGGCCAAGTCGGGCGTCGAGTCCAACAAGGAAGAGGTGAACGCATGAGCCAGTCCGCCGCGTTCAACAAGGACCCCCGCGACGTCATCATCTCCCCGGTGGTCTCGGAGAAGTCCTACGGACTGATCGACGAGGGCAAGTACACCTTCGTGGTCGACCCGCGTTCGAACAAGACCGAGATCAAGCTCGCCATCGAGAAGATCTTCGGCGTCGAGGTCGCGTCGATCAACACGCTGAACCGCCAGGGCAAGACCCGCCGCACGAAGTTCGGCACCGGCAAGCGCAAGGACACCAAGCGCGCGATCGTCACGCTGAAGTCCGGCTCCATCGACATCTTCACGAGCGTCGGCTGAGCCGAAGAAGCGTAGAGGAAACAGACAATGGCTATTCGTAAGTACAAGCCCACGACCCCCGGTCGCCGCGGCTCCAGCGTTGCCGACTTCGCCGAGATCACCCGCTCGACGCCCGAGAAGTCGCTCCTGCGCCCGCTGTCCAAGACCGGTGGCCGCAACAACTCCGGCCGCATCACGACGCGTCACATCGGTGGTGGCCACAAGCGCCAGTACCGCCTGATCGACTTCCGTCGCAACGACAAGGACGGCGTCAACGCCAAGGTCGCTCACATCGAGTACGACCCCAACCGCACGGCGCGCATCGCGCTGCTCCACTTCGTGGACGGCACCAAGCGCTACATCCTGGCCCCGAACAAGCTCTCCCAGGGCGACATCGTGGAGTCGGGCGCCGGAGCCGACATCAAGCCCGGCAACAACCTGCCGCTGCGCAACATCCCGACCGGTACGGTCATCCACGCCATCGAGATCAAGCCGGGAGGCGGCGCCAAGCTCGCCCGCTCGGCCGGCACCTCGGTCCGCCTCGTCGCCAAGGACGGCCCCTACGCGCAGCTCCGCCTGCCGTCGGGCGAGATCCGCAACGTCGACGCGCGCTGCCGCGCCACGATCGGCGAGGTCGGCAACGCCGAGCAGTCGAACATCAACTGGGGCAAGGCCGGCCGCATGCGCTGGAAGGGCGTCCGCCCGACCGTCCGCGGTGTCGCGATGAACCCGGTCGACCACCCGCACGGTGGTGGAGAGGGCAAGACCTCCGGTGGACGCCACCCGGTCAGCCCGTGGGGTCAGTCCGAGGGACGCACCCGTCGCCCCAACAAGGAGAGCGACAAGCTCATCGTTCGCCGCCGCACCGCCGGTAAGAAGCGCAAGTAGGAGTTGTAGAAGATGCCTCGCAGTCTCAAGAAGGGCCCCTTCGTTGACGACCACCTGCTCCGCAAGGTGTTCACGGCCAACGAAGCCGGCAACAAGAACGTCATCAAGACCTGGTCGCGCCGTTCGATGATCATCCCGGCGATGCTGGGTCACACCATCGCGGTCCACGACGGTCGCAAGCACATCCCCGTGTTCGTGACCGAGACCATGGTCGGCCACAAGCTCGGCGAGTTCGCCCCCACTCGGACCTTCCGCGGTCACGAGAAGGACGACAAGAAGGGCCGTCGCCGCTGACGCGGCGACGAGAAGGAGGAGAGAAATGGTGGAGTCGATCGCACGCGTGCGACACATCCGCGTCACCCCCCAGAAGGCTCGCCGTGTCGTGAACCTGATCCGCGGGAAGCAGGCTCAGGAGGCACTGGCCATCCTGAAGTTCGCGCCGCAGGGTGCGTCCGAGCCCGTCTACAAGCTCGTCGCCTCGGCGATGGCCAACGCTCGCGTCAAGGCCGATGCCTCGAACGAGTACCTCGACGACCAGGACCTGATCGTGTCCCGCGCCTTCGTCGATGAGGGAACCACCCTCAAGCGATTCCAGCCCCGTGCTCAGGGTCGTGCCTTCCGCATCAACAAGCGCACCAGCCACATCACCGTCGTGCTGGCCACTCCTGAGGAGGGGACCAAGTAATGGGTCAGAAAGTAAACCCCTACGGTTTCCGTCTGGGAATCACCACCGACCACGTGTCGCGCTGGTTCTCCGACAGCACCAAGAAGGGCCAGCGGTACAGCGACTACCTCGCCGAGGACGTCAAGATCCGCCGACTCCTCGCCACGCAGCTCGACCGTGCGGGCGTCGCCCGCATCGAGATCGAGCGCACCCGTGACCGCGTCCGCGTCGACATCCACACCGCCCGCCCGGGCATCGTGATCGGTCGCCGCGGCGCCGAGGCCGAGCGCATCCGCGCCGACCTCGAGAAGCTCACGGGCAAGCAGATCCAGCTGAACATCCTCGAGGTCAAGAACCCCGAGGCCGAGGCTCAGCTGGTCGCCCAGGGCATCGCCGAGCAGCTCTCCGCCCGCGTGGCCTTCCGCCGCGCGATGCGCAAGGGCCTGCAGGGTGCTCAGCGCGCCGGCGCCAAGGGCGTCCGCATCCAGGTCTCCGGCCGCCTCGGCGGCGCCGAGATGAGCCGCTCGGAGTTCTACCGCGAGGGACGCGTGCCGCTGCACACCCTCCGCGCGAACATCGACTACGGCTTCTACGAGGCGAAGACCACCTTCGGCCGCATCGGCGTGAAGGTCTGGATCTACAAGGGCGACATCACCAACAAGGAGCTCGCCCGCGAGCAGGCGAACAGCAAGTCGTCGCGCCCCGAGCGCAGCGACCGTCCGCGCCGTGCACCCCGCCAGCAGAGCGAGGCGCCCGTCGCAGCAGGAGTTGAGGCATAACCATGTTGATTCCGCGTCGAGTCAAGCACCGCAAGCAGCACCACCCGGGCCGGTCCGGCCAGGCCACCGGTGGCACCAAGGTGTCGTTCGGTGAGTTCGGCATCCAGGCCCTCACCCCCGCCTACGTGACCAACCGTCAGATCGAGTCCGCTCGTATCGCGATGACGCGTCACATCAAGCGCGGCGGAAAGGTGTGGATCAACATCTACCCCGACCGTCCGCTCACCAAGAAGCCCGCCGAGACCCGCATGGGTTCCGGTAAGGGCTCGCCGGAGTGGTGGGTCGCGAACGTCAAGCCGGGTCGCGTCCTCTTCGAGGTCGCCGGCGTCGACGAGCAGCTCGCTCGCGAGGCCATGACCCGTGCCATCCACAAGCTGCCCCTCAAGGCACGCATCATCAAGCGCGAGGAGGGAGACGCGTAATGGCGATCGGATCCAAGGAGCTCGCCCCCGCCGAGCTCGACACCTACGAGGACGAGCGTCTCGTCACCGAGCTGAAGAAGGCCAAGGAGGAGCTGTTCAACCTCCGCTTCCAGTCGGCCACCGGTCAGCTGGACACCAACGGCCGCCTGCGTGCCGTCAAGCGCGACATCGCCCGCATCTACACGGTCATCCGTGAGCGCGAGCTGGGCATCCGCGCCACCCCCGCACCCGTCGAGGCTCCGGCCAAGGCGGAGAAGAAGCCGAAGACCAAGAAGGCCGCCAAGGCCGAGGTCGAGGCGACCGAGTCGAACGAGGAGGCCAAGTAATGGCAACCGTCAATGACAGCGCCGGCCACGAGTCGGCCGCCCACGACGTGAAGGAGGCGGGCGCTCGCGGATACCGCAAGACCCGTCGCGGCTACGTCACCAGCGACAAGATGGACAAGACCATCGTCGTCGAGGTCGAGGACCGGGTGAAGCACCCGCTGTACGGCAAGGTCATCCGCCGTACGTCCAAGGTCAAGGTCCACGACGAGCTGAACTCCGCCGGCATCGGCGACTCCGTCGTCATCAGCGAGACCCGTCCCCTCAGCGCCACCAAGCGCTGGCGCCTGGTCGAGATCCTCGAGAAGGCCAAGTAGGCCGCGGCCTACTTGAGTTAGCAGGAGAGACACATGCTTCAGCAAGAATCCCGAGTCAAGGTCGCCGACAACACCGGCGCCAAGATGCTCCTCACCATCCGCGTCCTCGGAGGCTCCGGCCGCCGCTACGCGGGCCTCGGTGACATCATCGTCGCCACCGTCAAGGACGCGATCCCCGGTGGCAACGTGAAGAAGGGCGACGTGGTCAAGGCCGTCATCGTCCGCACCATCAAGCAGACCCGTCGAGCCGACGGCTCGTACATCAAGTTCGACGAGAACGCCGCCGTCATCCTCAAGAACGACGGGGACCCCCGTGGCACCCGCATCTTCGGACCGGTCGGTCGCGAGCTCCGCGACAAGAAGTTCATGAAGATCGTCTCGCTGGCACCGGAGGTTATCTAGTCATGGCCAAGATCAAGAAGGGTGACCTCGTCCAGGTCATCTCGGGAGCTACCCAGGCCCGCGGTGGAGACCGCGGCAAGCAGGGCAAGGTCCTCGAGGTGCTGGTCGAGCGCAACCGCGTCGTCGTCGAGGGCGTGAACTTCGTCAAGAAGCACGTCCGCGTCGGCCAGACGCAGCGCGGCTCGAAGGAGGGGGGCATCGAGACCGTCGAGGCCTCGATCCACATCTCCAACGTCGCGCTCGTCGACCCGAAGACCAAGAAGCCGACCCGGGTCGGCCACCGCAACGTGGCCGTCACCAAGGACGGCGTGACCAAGACCGTTCGCGTGCGCTACGCGAAGGCGTCGGGTGAGGAACTGTAATGACTGACACCACCGCAGTGGCTGCGAAGGTTCAGCCGCGGCTCAAGGCCAAGTACCAGGCCGACATCATCCCCGCTCTCAAGGAGCAGTTCGGCTTCGGCAACGTCCACCAGGTCCCCGGCCTGGTCAAGGTCGTCGTCAACACCGGTGTCGGTGAGGCTGCCCGCGACGGCAAGATCATCGACGGCGCGGTCAAGGACCTCACCGCCATCACCGGTCAGAAGCCTCAGGTCACCAAGGCCCGCAAGTCCATCGCGCAGTTCAAGCTGCGCGAGGGCCAGGCCATCGGCGCTCACGTCACCCTCCGTGGCGACCGCGCCTGGGAGTTCCTGGACCGCCTGCTCTCGGTGGCGCTGCCCCGCATCCGCGACTTCCGCGGACTGTCGGACCGCCAGTTCGACGGCAACGGCAACTACACCTTCGGCATCACGGAGCAGTCGATCTTCCACGAGATCGACCAGGACCGCATCGACCGCGTCCGCGGCTTCGACGTGACCGTCGTGACCACCGCCAAGACCGACGACGAGGGCCGCGCGCTGCTCAAGCAGCTCGGCTTCCCGTTCAAGTCGGCGGACAACGCGTAAGCAGCAAGCCTCGAGGCCGGGGGACGGTGAGAACCGCCCTCCGGCCTCGTCGTGCGTCCGCCGCCGGACCGGTCCGCCCGGAGCCGGCGGCGGGAGCCATGCGGGATCTCCGGATCCCGTGCACGATCGGCCCTCGACCGCAGGACCTCGGCCATGTAGCATGGCTCGTTGGCCTGCGTTCGCGCGGCCGCATGGGCGTCGACGTCGTCGGCGCCGTCCCACACCACAGGTCGTCACTCTTGTAAAGGGTGCCGAAACCAGGCGAGAAAGGCACCATCAGCCATGACCATGACTGATCCGGTCGCAGATCTGCTGACCAGAATCCGTAACGCGAACTCCGCGCACCACGACTCCATCACCCTCCCGGGCTCGAAGCTCAAGGCGAACATCGCCGAGATCCTCAAGACCGAGGGCTACATCGCCGACTGGAAGGTCGAGGAGGCGCGCGTCGGCACGACGCTCTCCATCTCCCTCAAGTACGGCCCGAACCGCGAGCGCTCGATCGCCGGCATCAAGCGGGTCTCGAAGCCCGGACTCCGCGTGTACGCGAAGTCGGCCGAGATCCCCACCGTGCTCGGCGGCCTCGGCGTCGCCATCCTGTCCACCTCGAGCGGTCTGCTGACCGACCGCCAGGCCGAGAAGAAGGGCGTGGGTGGGGAAGTCCTCGCCTACGTGTGGTAACCCCTCATGTCGCGTATTGGAAGACTCCCCATCGAGATCCCGGCGGGCGTCGACGTCTCCGTCGCCGGATCCGCTGTGACCGTCAAGGGCCCCAAGGGCGAGCTGACCGTCTCGGTCGCCAGCCCCATCCAGGTGTCCGTCGAGAACGGCCAGGTGCTGGTCTCGCGTCCCGATGACGAGCGCGAGTCGCGCTCGCTCCACGGCCTCACCCGCACGCTCATCGCGAACGACATCATCGGTGTCACGCAGGGCTACTCCAAGGGCCTCGAGGTCGTCGGAACCGGTTACCGCGTGCTGGCGAAGGGCTCGGACATCGAGTTCGCGCTCGGCTTCTCGCACCCGGTCGTCGTCACTCCGCCCGCGGGCATCTCGTTCACGGTCGAGGGCAACAACAAGCTCACCGTGCACGGCATCTCGAAGCAGGCCGTCGGTGAGGTGGCCGCCAACATTCGTAAGATCCGCAAGCCCGAGCCCTACAAGGGCAAGGGCGTGCGCTACGCCGGCGAGGTCGTTCGCCGCAAGGCCGGAAAGAGCGGTAAGTGATCATGGGACTCGGAACCAGAGGAAAGAGCAAGTCCGCTGCGCGCGGTCGTCGTCACGACCGTCTGCGCAAGAAGGTCGTCGGATCCGCCGAGCGCCCCCGCCTCGTCGTCAACCGCTCGGCCCGCCACGTCTTCGTGCAGGTCGTCGACGACGCTCAGGGCCGCACCCTCGCGTCGGCGTCGACCCTCGAGGCCGACCTGCGCGTGTTCGACGGCGACAAGACCGCCAAGGCGCGCAAGGTCGGCGAGCTCGTCGCCGAGCGCGCCAAGAACGCCGGTGTCGAGGCGGTCGTCTTCGACCGCGGAGGCAACAAGTACGCCGGTCGCGTCGCCGCGATCGCCGATGGAGCACGAGAGGCAGGGCTCAACCTGTGAGCGCCGCAGAGAACAAGGAACCCGAGGTCGCCGCTGTGTCGGAGGCCCCCGTCGAGACCGCTGCGTCCACGCAGCCGCAGCAGGAGGCTCGTGAGCCCCGCCGCGGCGGCCGCGACCGCAACCAGGGTGGCCGCGACCGCGGTGGCCGTGACGCCGAGAAGAGCCAGTTCCTCGAGCGCGTCGTGACCATCAACCGCGTGTCGAAGGTCGTCAAGGGCGGTCGTCGCTTCAGCTTCACCGCGCTTGTGGTCGTCGGAGACGGCAACGGACTGGTGGGCGTCGGCTACGGCAAGGCCCGCGAGGTCCCGACCGCCATCTCCAAGGGCGTCGAAGAGGCGAAGAAGAACTTCTTCCGCGTCCCCCGCGTCGCCTCGACCATCCCGCACCCCGTCCAGGGTGAGGCCGCCGCCGGTGTGGTGCTCCTGCGCCCCGCCGCCGCGGGTACCGGTGTCATCGCCGGCGGTCCCGTCCGCGCCGTCCTCGAGTGCGCCGGCATCCACGACGTCCTGAGCAAGTCGCTCGGCTCGTCGAACACCATCAACATCGTCCACGCGACCGTCGAGGCTCTGAAGCAGCTCGAGGAGCCGCGCGCCGTCGCCGCCCGTCGTGGTCTCGACTTCGACCAGGTCGCGCCGGCACGTCTCGTCCGTGCCGAGGCCGACGCCCTCGCCGCCGCGTCCAACGCGAAGGCAGGTGCCTGATGGCCCAGCTCAAGGTGACCCAGATCAAGTCGAAGGTCAGCGAGAAGCAGTACCAGCGCGACACGCTGCGCTCGCTCGGCCTCAGGAAGATCGGTCAGAGCGTCGTCCGCGAGGACAACGCCCAGAACCGCGGATACGTGAAGACCGTCGCCCACCTGGTGAAGGTCGAGGAGATTGACTAATGGCTGAGACGAAGAAGGCCGCCGCCGCGGAGTCCACGACTCCCGCGCAGGCGACCACCACGAAGGGCGCGGCGGCGCCGGCGACCAAGGAGCACGTGCTCAAGGTCCACCACCTCCGCCCCGCTGCCGGAGCCAAGAAGGCCAAGACCCGCGTGGGTCGCGGTGAGGGCTCCAAGGGAAAGACCGCCGGTCGCGGCACCAAGGGCACCAAGGCCCGCTACCAGGTGCGCGTCGGCTTCGAGGGTGGGCAGATGCCGCTGCACATGCGCACCCCGAAGCTCCGCGGCTTCAAGAACCCGTTCCGGGTCGAGTACCAGGTCGTGAACCTGTCCGCTCTCGCGGAGCTCTACCCCCAGGGCGGCGACGTCACCATCGGCGACCTGGTCGCCAAGGGTGCTGTCCGCAAGAACGAGAAGGTCAAAGTCCTCGGGGACGGCGACATTGCGGTTAAGCTGAACGTCGCGGTCGACAAGGTCTCCAGCTCTGCCGAGCAGAAGATCGTCGCTGCGGGCGGATCCATCAAGTAGCACCAGCAGCTTGTCGGTCGAGCTTGCCACGCCGACTCCCTCCGGGAGCGCGTGGCAAGCTCGACCTGTATCCCGCACCACAGAATTGAGCAGGAGACCTTAGGTAGTGTTTGGCGCCGTTGCGCGGATCTTCCGCACCCCCGACCTCCGCCGCAAGATCGGCTTCACTCTCGCGATCGTGGCGATCTTCCGGCTGGGATCCTTCATCCCTGCTCCATTCGTCGACTTCAGCGCCGTGCAGGCCTGTCTCGCCGGCAACCAGGGCACCTCGGGTCTCTACGAGCTCGTGAACCTCTTCAGCGGTGGAGCACTGCTCCAGCTGTCGATCTTCGCGCTCGGGATCATGCCGTACATCACGGCGTCGATCATCGTGCAGCTGCTGCGCGTGGTCATCCCTCACTTCGAGACGCTGTACAAGGAGGGGCAGTCCGGTCAGGGCAAGCTCACCCAGTACACGCGGTACCTCACCATCGCGCTCGGCGTCCTCCAGTCGACGACGCTGATCACCGTCGCCCGCTCGGGAGCCCTCTTCGGCAACTCCGGCGTGCCGGAGTGCTCGGCGCTCATCATCACCGACGAGTGGTACTCCATCCTGCTCATGGTCGTCACCATGACCGCGGGCACCGGAATCATCATGTGGATGGGCGAGCTCATCACCGAGCGCGGCATCGGCAACGGCATGTCGCTGCTGATCTTCACCTCGATCGCCGCCCAGTTCCCCACCTCGCTCTGGTCGATCGCGCAGTCGCGCGGCTTCGAGACCTTCCTCCTCGTCCTCGGCGTGGGCCTCGTGCTCGTGGTCGCCGTGGTTTTCGTGGAGCAGTCCCAGCGGCGGATCCCCGTGCAGTACGCCAAGCGGATGGTCGGCCGCCGCACCTACGGCGGCAACAACACCTACATCCCGATCAAGGTCAACATGGCCGGCGTCGTGCCCGTCATCTTCGCCTCGTCGCTCCTGTACCTGCCCGCGCTCATCGCGCAGTTCAATCAGCCCGCCGCGGGCCAGGAGGCACCGGTCTGGGTCACCTGGATCACGAACTACCTCACCAAGGGCGATCACCCGCTCTACATGGCGCTGTACTTCCTCCTGATCGTGGGCTTCACCTACTTCTACGTCGCGATCACCTTCAACCCGGACGAGGTCGCCGACAACATGAAGCGCTACGGCGGCTTCATCCCCGGCATCCGCGCCGGCCGCCCGACCGCCGAGTACCTCAACTACGTGCTCACCCGCGTGACGCTCCCCGGATCGGTCTACCTCGGCCTCATCGCGCTCGTGCCCCTCGTGGCCCTCGCGCTGGTCGGGGCGAACCAGAACTTCCCCTTCGGCGGCACGTCCATCCTGATCATCGTCGGAGTCGGCCTGGAGACGGTGAAGCAGATCGACTCCCAGCTGCAGCAGCGCCACTACGAAGGACTCCTCCGATGACGTCGCACCCGATCGGCTTCCGTCTCCTGCTGATCGGCCCTCCCGGCGCAGGCAAGGGGACCCAGGCCGCTCGACTGAGCGACATCCTCCGGGTGCCCGCCATCTCGACCGGGGACATCTTCCGCGCGAACGTCGCCAACGAGACCGAGCTCGGCCTCCAGGCGAAGGCCTACCTCGACGCCGGCCGCTACGTGCCGGACGAGCTGACCAACGCGATCGTGCACGACCGCCTCCAGGAGGCGGACGCGTCGACCGGGTTCCTGCTGGACGGCTACCCGCGCACCACGGAGCAGGTCGACGAGCTCGACCGCATCCTCGCCGCCGACGACAACCGGCTCGACGCGGTCGTCCAGCTGACGGCCGATCCCGACGAGGTCGTCGGCCGCCTGCTCAAGCGCTCGCTCGAGCAGGGGCGCAGCGACGACACCGAGGACGTCATCCGGCGCCGACTCGCGCTCTACGAGGAGCAGACCGCGCCGCTCATCGACGTGTACGCGGCCCGCGGGCTCGTGGTCGTGGTCGACGGACTCGGGCCGGTCGACGAGGTGACCGAGCGGATCGTCGTCGCCCTCGAGGGCCACCGGGTGGGCCGCCTCGACACCCCGGCCGCCTGAGCCGTGGCGTTCCGCTCCTCGCTGTACAAGACGCCCGCGCAGCTGCGGTCGATGCTCGCTCCGGGCCTCGCGACGGCCGCGTCGCTCGACGCGGTCCGCGCGGCGATCCGACCGGGGGTCACCACGCTCGAGCTCGACGCGATCGCCGAGGCGGCGATCGTCGAGCTCGGCGGCCACTCGAACTTCCAGCTCGTCCCGGGCTACCGGCACACGATCTGCTCCTCGGTCAACGACGAGGTCGTCCACGGAATCCCCGGCGGGCGCGTGCTCGAGCCGGGCGACCTGGTCTCCATCGACAGCGGCGCCGAGATCGACGGCTGGAACGGCGACTCCGCGATGACGGTCGTCCTGCCCGATCCCTCCCGCCCCGAGGAGGTCGCGGCGCGCGCCGAGCTCTCGCGGGTGACCGAGGGATCCCTCTGGCGGGGGATCGCCGCCCTCGCCTCCGCCCGCCACCTCAACGAGGTCGGCGCGGCGATCGAGGAGTACATCGAGGACGAGGCCGAGCGCTCGGGCCGCGTCTACGGCATCCTGACCGACTACATCGGCCACGGCATCGGGCGCACCATGCACGAGGCTCCGCCGGTCTTCAACTACCGGGTGCGCCAGCGCGGCCCCGAGGTGAAGCCGGGGCTCGTCGTCGCGATCGAGCCGATGGTCACCGCGGGCAGTGCCGAGACGTTCGTCCGCGAGGACGAGTGGACGGTCGCGACCGAGGACAGCAGCATGGCCGCCCACTGGGAGCACTCCGTCGCCGTGCACCACGACGGCATCTGGGTCACCACGCTCGCCGACGGCGGCGCGGCCGGCCTCGCCCCCTACGGGATCGTGCCGACGCCCTTCGCCTGAGGCGTGCGGCGCCTGCTTCTGCCGGGTGCGCGGCCTCCGCGCGGTCTCGTGCCCACCGGATCGGAGCCGACGCGCGTCCGGCGGTGATGATGCGACCCAGTGAGGGTCGCCGGCGCGTGACACGGTCTTCCGCGGCGAGGGCGGTCCACCGGACCGCCCGGCTGCCGCCTCGGAGGAGCCGGTGCGGGTGATCGACAGTCAGCTGTCGATCACTCGCACCAGCTCCTCGATGAAGCCGCCGAAGTCCGTCGAGCGCCGGATGAGGCGCTGCACCTCCGCCCGGTCGGCGAACACCTCGACGAACTGGTCGAACACCGACTGGAAGGTGCTGCGGCCGGCCGAGGCGAACGCGATCATCGCGATCACGTTCACCCGCTGCTCGCCCCACTCCATCGCCGTGTCGTTCACGACGATCGCTATGGAGGTGCGGCGGGCGCTCATCGCCATCGCGTGCGGGACCGCGAGGTTGTCGGTGAAGGCCGTGGAGCTCATCCGCTCGCGCTCGATGGCGCCGTCGACGTAGTCCTCGTCGATGATGCCGCCGGCGATCATCCGCTCGCCCAGCATCCGGATCATCGCCGCCTCGTCGCGCGCGTGCACGTTGCGGAAGAACAGCTCCTCGTCGAAGAACTGGAGCAGCTCGTCCTTGATCTGCGCGCGGCGGCGGTGCCGGCGGACGCGGGCGATCGCCCGGCGCACCGTCTCGACGTCGTGGTCGGTGAGGAACGGCTGCACGACCACGACGTCGTCGGACGCGGGACGCTCGTCGATCGTGGTGATCACGAGGTCGGCGGTGAGCCGGCCCCAGTCGACGTCGCTCCGCGTGATCAGCGAGCGCACCTCCACCTCGGTTCCGAGCGAGCGCTCGACGCGCAGACGCAGCATGTGCGCGAGGTCGTAGTAGTTGGGGCAGACGATCACGCAGGACAGCCGCTCCTCCCGCCGCGACACCCGCTCGAGGAACGAGCCGACGTGGAGGGCGATGTAGGCGATCTCGTCCTCGTTGACCACGATGCCCCTCCGGCGCTGCAGCCCGCTCGCCAGGAACACCGCGATCTCGTACGTCATCGGGTAGCTGGTCTTGATCGAGCGCGTCAGCGGATTGCGGGAGTAGCCGCCCTCGGAGGCCCGGGCGATCAGGTTCCGCACGTGCAGGGCGAGGCGGACGATGAAGCCCTCGTCGTCGAGGTCGACCAGGTACTCGCGGTTCACATCGGCGACGAGATCGCGGACGACGGTGAGGTCCTCCGGGTCGAGGTAGTTCTCGACCACGGTGGCGACCGGCTCGTTCTGCCCGGGCGTCGCCACCCGCGTCGTCATCAGGATCGCGAGCTGGGCGAGCTCGGCGTCGGTCAGGCGCGTCGCGAAGTGCCGCTCGACCAGCTCCGCCAGCAGGGCGGCGAGCTCGCCGTGGATCGCGGGGGAGGGGCGGGAGCCGGAGGAGTCCCCGATGCCGCGGGCGACCCGGTCGACGGCGATCGCGATGTGGAGGAGGACGCTGTTCACGCCGTAGTCGTTGATGTAGTAGCCGCGGGTCTCGAGCTCGGCCAGCAGCTCGGTCTTGAACGCGCCGAGCCCGGGGGAGGCGAACTCGCGCTGGACGTCGTCGAGGGTGAAGACCCCCTGCGCGCTCTCGTCGCGGAACATGCGGGAGATCAGGCGGCGGCGGGCCTCCTCGCTGCCCTCGAGGCGCACCGACGGGCCGCGGCGGACCAGTCCGAGGCCGGCCTCGTCGGCGAGGGACTTCACCCGGCGCAGGTCGGCGTCGACCGTCGACTCACTCACCGACAGCGCCTCGGCGAGGGCGAAGACGTCCAGGCCCTCGTCGGAGTCGACCAGACGGCGGACGATGCTGTACAGCCGGTCGCGCGGGGTGTCGGGCTCGACGTCGCGGCTGCGCTGCGCCTCCAGGTACGCCGCGTACGCCTCGCGCGCGAGCCGGTAGCCGTTCGCGGAGGACTCGACCGGCTCCAGCGGGGCCGCCTGCGCCTTCACCGCGGTGACGTAGCTCCGGACGCTGCGGGTGGTGACCCCGAGCCTGTCGGCGAGCTCGTGCGCCGTCACCCAGCCGTCGGCGCGGGAGAGGTACTCCAGCAGTCGTTCGCGGTTGTCAGGCATCAGGCTCCAGGCGTGCGGTCGGGGCGGGCGCCGGGAGCGCCACGACCGTGCCGCGGGCCCGCAGGACGCGGGCGGCGAGTCGTACGTCCCGCCAGTCAATCACCCCGGCGACGCGCCCGGGAGTCCCCGCGCCGCGGGCGGAAGGGGCCGTCTTCCGCCCCCGCGGAAGATTGTCTGCTGGAGGGTGCCGCCCCTCCGAGGGGATGCTTGGATGAATCACGACCCGGACGCGAGGAGGCGAACGAGGTGCGGAAGATCCTGATCGTCTGCGGTGCAGGCGCGTCGAGCACGTTCCTGGCCCACCGGCTGCGAGCGGGCGCGAAGGAGCGCGGCATGGATGCCGTGTTCCGCTCCGAGACCCTCACCGGTCTCGACAACTCCCTCCCCGAGGCCGACGTCCTCCTCGTGGGGCCGCACCTCGAGTCGCAGTTCGACGGACTCCGCCACCGTGCGGAGCTCGTGGGTGCCGCGGCCGCCCTCCTCCCGCCCGATGTCTTCGGAGCGCACGGTGCCGATGCCGTGCTCGAGACCCTTCCCGTCCTCTTCGCCGCTCGCGCGGTCGTCGCGGGCGCGGACGGGGACTCCTCCACCCGCCCGGTCCGTCCGGGCGAGCCCGACTCCGGGCACCACTGATGCAGTCGCGACTGCAGGATCAAGGAGAAACGTTCATGGTCGAGCGCACCGTGCAGGTTGCATCGTCGAAGGGCCTCCACGCCCGCCCCGCCTCGCTGTTCAGCCAGGCCGCGGCGAAGTCGGGTCAGAAGGTCCTCGTCGCCAAGGGCGACGCGACCCCGGTCAACGCCGCGTCGATCCTCGGGATCATCTCGCTCGGCATCGAGCACGGCGACGAGCTCACCGTCACCGTCGAGGGCGACAACGAGCAGGCCGTGCTCGAGGAGCTCGCGACCTTCCTCACCACCGACCACGATGCGTGACGCGTAGCGTCACGAACGGCGGCGAGCCCCGGCGCACACGGCGCCGGTAGCCGCGGCAGCCCCTGGAGCGTGACGGCACCCGTGACGCATCGCGTCACGCAAGGCGGCCAGCCCCGGCGCACACGGCGCCGGAAGCCGCGGCAGCCTCTGAGACGCAACGGCGACCCTCAATGGGTCGCACGAGGTGCCTGCGAGACCCGGCCCCACGAGGAGGACGTCGGCCTCGGGGAGGGAGTTGTCGAGACCGGTGAGGGTCTCGGAGCGGAACACGGCATCCATGC
>NZ_PSWM01000016.1:0-85492 GCF_002932795.1 Rathayibacter sp. AY1B5 | reverse complement strand
AAGCTGGGCTTCATCGTTCGACTTGCATGTGTTAAGCACGCCGCCAGCGTTCGTCCTGAGCCAGGATCAAACTCTCCGTAAAAAAATTACGACCTCCCATCCCGAAGAACGGGAGAGTCAAGTTTGACCTCTAGCAAATAAGACATCTCTCCGACCCGAAGGCCGGAAGCTGACATCAATTTCCAAAGGAATCCCAACCCGATCCGAAGATCAAGGCCGGGGTATAAAATTGGCATTGAACATAGTGCACGCTGTTGAGTTCTCAAGAATCGGACACATCCCGCCTCCACACCAGAACGGTGCTTCACAACGGAAGTGATCGAAGATGTTGTTGCTTGCGTCATACGCGTCTTCTCGGTAGACTAGGAGAAGTTTCTTTCTCCCTGTCGCCGTGGCAACTTGTATAACTTAGCACATCCGCAGGCCGTGTCAAATCCGGCTTCTTCGCTATGCCGTCACGCTCGTAGGCGCTCCGACGTTGCTCGGTTCAGGACCTGAATCCTGCGCCGGGCGGCGAAGTTGCTGGATCCGAGGGATCCTGCGAAGGCTTTACATCCGTGCGGCAGACCTGCTCCGAAGAGCTGTCTTGCCGAGTGGATGGTCCCGATTGAGGCCGGGACGTAGGAGCTGCTGCTCTTTCCGTTTCCCTGCGGCCTTTGTGGCGACTCGGAATAAGTTACGCAGCGATCGCGGTGCTGTCAAACGAGGGGCCGAAATCGCGCATCCCGGGCGTGTCGGTATCGAGGGTCCTCCCCGTCGGCGCCCCGTTCGGCGGAAGGGAACCGGGGTCCGGCCCGGCTGCACCGCAGGGCAGCGGGGTCTCCCATCCGGCGGTGTCCCGCTCCGCCCCGAGGAAGGACCACCCCCGGAGACGACGAGGAGCGCGCGACCCGGATCGCTCCGGTACCGCGCGCTCCTCCCCGGAGACGACGAGGAGCGCGCGACCCGGATCGCTCCGGTACCGCGCGCTCCTCGGGGGGATGCCGGGACTACGCCCCGATGCCGACCGCCTCGGGCGAGACGTCCGCACCGGGAGCCGACGGCGCGAGCGCCTCGGCGACGCGCTGCGAGAGCGACGAGTCGACGTTCGCCCAGTACTGGAGCACGCGCTGGCGCAGCTCCGGACGGGTGACCTTCGACACGTGGCCGGCGATGTTCGCGACCAGGCGGGCACGCGCATCGTCGTCGAGGACCTCGCGGTAGAGCGTCCCCGCCTGACCGAAGTCGTCGTCCTCCGGGTGCAGGGTCGCCGCGGCGCGGGTCAGCTCGCCGTCGGTCTCCCAGCCGGCCGACTCCGCCGCCCGGGCGGGATCGGCGTGGGCGCCGCCCATCGTGTTCGGCGCGTAGACGGGCACCTCGGACTTCTGGAAGTCGAACCGCATGGGCCCGTCCTTCGAGTACGAGTGCACCGGCGACTTCGGCGCGTTCACCGGCAGCTGCGCGTGGTTGGTCCCCACGCGGTAGCGGTGCGCGTCGGCGTAGCTGAAGATGCGCGCGAGCAGCATCTTGTCGGGGCTCGCCGCGATCCCGGGCACGAAGTTCGAGGGGGCGAACGCCGCCTGCTCGATCTGCGCGAAGTAGTTCTCCGGGTTCCGGTCGAGCGTCATGGTGCCGACCTCGATCAGCGGGTAGTCCGCGTGGGGCCAGACCTTGGTGAGGTCGAACGGGTTGAACCGGTAGCTCTTCGCGTCCTCGTACGGCATGACCTGCACGGACAGCGTCCAGGAGGGGAAGTCGCCGCGGTCGATCGCGGAGGACAGATCGCGGATGTGGAAGTCCGCGTCCTCTCCGGCGATCTGGTCGGCCTGCTCCTGGCTGAGGATCTCGACGCCCTGGTCGGTCGTGAAGTGGTACTTGACCCAGAATCGCTCGCCGGCCGCGTTGATCCACTGGTAGGTGTGCGAGCCGAAGCCGTCCATGTGCCGCCACGAGGAGGGCAGGCCCCGGTCGCCCATGAGCCAGGTGACCTGGTGGGCCGACTCGGGCGAGAGGGTCCAGAAGTCCCACTGCATGTCGTGGTCGCGCAGGTGGCTGCCCGGCAGGCGCTTCTGCGAGCGGATGAAGTCGGGGAACTTGATGCCGTCCCGGATGAAGAAGACGGGGGTGTTGTTGCCGACGAGGTCGTAGTTGCCCTCGCTCGTGTAGAACTTCAGCGCGAAGCCGCGGGGGTCGCGCCAGGTGTCGGGCGAGCCCTGCTCTCCGGCGACGGTGGAGAAGCGCGCGAGCATCTCGGTCTCGACTCCGGGCTGGAAGAGCGCGGCGCGCGTGTAGGCGCTGACATCGGCGGTGGTGGTGAAGCGGCCGAACGCGCCGCCGCCCTTGGCGTGGACGACCCGCTCCGGGATGCGCTCGCGGTTGAACTGGGCCAGCTTCTCGACGAGGTAGTGGTCGTGGAGTGCGAGGGGTCCGTCTGCTCCGACGCTCAGCGAGTGGTCGTCACTGGCGACCGGTGCTCCGGAGTTCGTGGTGGTGAATCGTTCCTCGGTCATGTTCCTCCTGTCGGCGGAGGGCACGGGGCCCGCCGCGGCGGTGTTGCGGATGTCGGTCAGTGGGCCAGGGCCAGGCAGTCGGGGCAGGTGCCCCAGAAGGTGACGTCGGCGGTGTCGACGGCGAAGCCGCTCGCGGTCTGCGGATGCAGGCACGGCGCCTCCCCCACGACGCAGTCGACGTCGGCCACGGCCCCGCAGCGCCGGCACACCACGTGGTGGTGGTTGTCGCCGACCCGCAGCTCGAACCGGCGGGGGTGCCCCTCCGGCTCGATGCGACGGACGATGCCCGCGTCGGTGAACGCCGACAGGACTCCGTAGACCGCCTGGGCCGAAGCCTCGGGCAGGCCTTCGCGCACCCGGGCCAGGACCGCGTCGACCCCGGAGTGCGGGTGCTCCTCGAGGGCGAGGATCACCGCGCGCCGGGTGGCGGTGACCTTGAGCCCGGAGGCTCGGAGCCGCTCGTCCACTGTCGTCATGACGAGGACACTACCGGAGTTGTCTTGAACGGATCAAAACAACGGGTGGCGTGGCGCACCCGTCCCGGTGAACGGCCGGGAACGCTCCGGAGGCTCCGATCAGGCGACCGGGCCCTCGACCAGCACGACCTGGGCGGAGCGGGGGGCACCCGCGGTGTCGGTCCACGAGATCGTCACCGACTCCCCGGGCTCGCGCTGCGCGAGCGAGGCGGACAGCTGGTCGGCCGAGGCGATGCCGACGCCGTCGACCGCGGTGACGACGTCCCCCGCCTCGAGGCCCGCCCGCGCGGCCGGCCCGCCCTCGACGACTCCGCCGATCACGGCACCGGCCGCGGTGGTCGCGAGCGCGCGCGAGGTCGGCGACGCGGTGCCGGAGGAGAGGGAGACGCCGAGGAAGGCCGGGTATCCGATCTCGACGGTCGCCGTGTCGGCGCCCGCCTCGATGGTGGCGACGATGTCCAGGGCCTTCGAGATCGGGATCGCGAAGCCGGTGATGTCGGTCGTGCCGCTGGAGGCGGCGGTGTCCATCCCCACGACGCGTCCGGCGGAGTCGACGAGCGGGCCGCCGGAGTCGCCCGAGACGATGTCGGCGTCCGTCTGGATCAGGCCGGTCAGCGTCTCGGCGGTGATCCCCGACTCGGAGCGGGTGGTGATCTGCTGGTCGAGAGCGGTCACCGAGCCGGAGGCGGCGACCAGGTCGCCCGTTCCTCCCGCGTTGCCGACGGCCGTCACGGTGTCGCCCAGGGCGACTCCGTCGGTGTCGAGCGAGGCCGGAGTGAGACCGGAGGCGTCCTCCAGCTGCAGGACGGCGACGTCGTTCGTCGCGTCGGTGCCGACGACGCGGGCGGTGTAGCTGCGCCCGGTGGACTCCACCGTGACCGAGATCGCGGTGGCACCCTCGACGACGTGGTTGTTGGTGAGGATCATGCCGTCGGAGGTGAGGATCATGCCGGTACCGGCCGAGCGGGCACCCTGGTAGGTGAGCTCGGAGGTGATCGTGACGACGCCGGCGGTCTGCGCGGTGCTCGCGGCCACGGCGTCGGTCGCGCCGGTGGCGGGCTCGGAGGCGGAGGATCCGCCCTGCGTCGACCCGAACGGGGAGGAGCCGCCCTGCGACGATCCGCCCTGCGTCGATCCACCCCAGGAGGGGACGATCACGTATCCGCCGCCGAAGGATCCCCGCGAGCCGCCGGGGTAGACGATCGTGGTGGCGCCGGCCGAGGCCGAGGAGGCCGCCTCGGTGCGGCCGGCGGTGGCGACTCCGCCCGCCGTCACTCCGATCAGCACGGCCAGGCCGAGGCCCCCGGCGATCAGCGCCCGACGGCGACGGCGCCGGTCGTCCGCGCGCAGCGCGCGCACCTCGTCGGCGCCCGTCGCCTCCGTGGTGACGGGCTGGTCGGTGAGCTCTCGCTCGTCGGATTCGTGTCGCTCGTTCATGGTGTCGTCCTCGTGCCGGGGCCGCCCCTGACGGCGACCGGTTCCCATTCCACGCCCGGCCTCCCCGCGCTGCCTGGACGCGCCTTATGCGGTTCCTATGAACGCTCGCCTCCCCTAATAGTTGTAGCGTCAACCAAAAGCGGGTAGCGTCTCCGCCGTGACCACCTCCTCCCCCGACCTGCTCGCTCCCGACACCGCGATGGGCGCGGTGACCCTCCGCGTCGCCGACCTCGACGGGATGATCGCCTACTACCGCGACGCCGTGACGCTCGAGCTGCTCTCGCACGACGGCCCGGTCGCGGTGCTCGGCCGCGGCGGAGTGCCGGCCGTGATCCTCCAGCACGCGCCCGAGCTGGTGCACGCCTCGCCGCGCAGCGCCGGCCTCTTCCACACGGCGATCCTCTTCGAATCGGAGGCGGCGCTCGCCGCGGCCGTGTACAGCGTCGCGACCCGGCACCCCGGCTCCTTCACCGGCAGCTCCGACCACCTCGTCAGCAAGGCCTTCTACTTCGACGACCCCGAGCACAACGGCGTCGAGCTCTACTGGGACCGCGACCGCACCCAGTGGTCGTGGACGCACGGGCGGATCGAGATGGGCACGCTCTTCCTCGACCCGAACGCGTTCCTGCAGGAGCACCTCACCGAGGAGTCGATCGCCCAGCCGCGCCTCGGCGGCGCCTCCGTCGGCCACGTGCACCTGAGCGTGGGCGACGTCGCCACCGCGAAGGAGTTCTACGTCGACCGGCTCGGCTTCGAGACGACGATCGCGTACGGCGGGCAGGCGCTCTTCGTCTCGGCGGGCGGCTACCACCACCACATGGCGATGAACACCTGGAACTCGGCGGGCGCCGGACGCCGGCAGCAGGCCCTCGGCCTCGGACAGGTCGAGATCGTGGTGCCCGGCGCCGACGACCTCGGCGCGCTCGGCGAGCGGCTGGCCCGCTCCGGAGTCGCCGCGCGCGACGACGGCCGCACCCTCGCCTTCGAGGATCCGTGGGCGAACGCGATCCGCGTCACGACCTCCTGAGCCGCCGCCGACCGCGGGGGACCCCGCGGGTACGATGAGTGACGCGGAAGACCGCACTCCCCCGAGACTCCGGAGAACACGGTGCCCACGATCGTCGTTGAAGTCATGCCCAAGGCCGAGCTGCTCGACCCGCAGGGGAAGGCCGTGGCCGGCGCACTCGCGCGGCTGGGCCACTCCGCTCTGCACGGCGTCCGGGTGGGCAAGCGCTTCGAGATCACCGTCGACGAGGTGACCGACGAGGTGCGCGCCTCGGTGCAGCGCATCGCCGACGAGATGCTGTCGAACTCGGTGATCGAGGACGTCGTCGGGATCCACTACCCGGCGGAGGCCGCCCGATGAGGATCGGCGTCATCACCTTCCCCGGCTCGCTCGACGACCGCGACGCCCAGCGCGCCGTCCGGTTCGCGGGTGCCGAGCCGGTCGCGCTCTGGCACGGCGACCACGACCTCGACGGGGTCGACGCGATCGTCCTGCCCGGCGGGTTCTCCTACGGCGACTACCTGCGCTGCGGCGCCATCGCCTCGCACTCCCCGATCATGCGCGAGGTCGTCGACGCCGCGAACGCCGGGACCCCGGTCCTCGGCATCTGCAACGGCTTCCAGATGCTCACGGAGGCGCACCTGCTGCCCGGCGGCCTGATCGCGAACGACATCGGCTCCTTCGTCTGCCGCGACCAGCGCCTGCTCGTCGCGAGCACCGAGACCGCCTGGACGAACGGCTTCGAGCCCGGCCAGGAGATCACCATCCCGCTGAAGAACGGCGAGGGCGGCTACATCGCCTCGGCCGAGACGCTGCTGGAGCTCGAGGCGGAGGGACGCGTCGTCGTGCGCTACCTCGGCCACAACCCGAACGGCTCGATGAACGACATCGCCGGCATCAGCAACCGCCGCGGCAACGTGGTCGGCCTCATGCCGCACCCGGAGCACGCCGTCGAGGAGGGCTTCGGTCCCGACACGGCCGCCGCGATGCGCTCCGGAGTCGACGGGCTGACCTTCTTCACCTCCGCGCTGCGCTCGCTGCTCGCCTCCGCCTGACACATCCGGCCCGGGTCCGCCCGGGGCACGACGAACGAGACCCCCGGCTCCAGCGGCCGGGGGTCCCGTTCGTCTCGAGCGGCCTGCGCGGCCGCCCGGCTCAGGCCGCGACGAGCTTCGCCAGGTAGGTCGCGGGCTTGAGGGACAGGCGGGGCTCCGCCTGACGGAAGGCGTGGATGGCGGCCACCTGCTTCCGGGGCTCGATCCCGCGCTCGGCGAGGACGCCACGACCCCAGTCGACCGCTGACGCGACGGCCGCGGGGGTGGTCGATGTCCCGTCTCCGAAGAGGGAGACGAGCTCCTCGGTCGGGTCGGCGTGGTCTCCGAGGAGACCGCTGAGGGGAGATGCCATGGTGAGTTCCCTTCTCTCGTCGTGAGGTGCGCGCCGGGAGGGCCGCTCCTCCATCGTCGGTGCCCACCCTCAGCGAAGTCCGGGAACGGAGAAACCGGCACGGGACGGCGAGGAACCGTGCCGACGCTTCTGCCGGGCGGGGCGGTGTCTCGGCGGACGGGCCGGCGGGTCGGCCGTCAGGGGCCGGTGAGCACCTCGGGCTCGGGGGTCATCGAGAGGGTGGGGATCGAGGCGGTGATCACGGTTCCGTCGGAGCGGCGGGTGCCCTCGATGTCGGACGTGGTCGGCGCGCCGTGCAGGCGGCGGCCCTGGTGGGTCAGCGTCACGCGCACCGGGCTGCCCGCCGCGACGTGCACCCGCTCGTCGCGGACGGTGATCGTCGCGGAGTCGCCGGTCTCGACGGTCAGCAGGACCTCGGTCTGCGTCACCTCGACCCGCACGCGCGTGCCGTGGAGGGTGATGCGGAAGGCGAGGCGGTCCCAGTCGTCGGGCAGGCGCGGGTCGAGCGTGATCCGCCCGCCGTGGTCCCGCATCCCGCCGAAGCCGTAGACGAGGGCGCTCCAGACGCCGCCGGTCGAGGCGACGTGGATGCCGTCGGCGGTGTTGCGGTGCAGGTCGGCCAGGTCGACGAAGAGCGCCGACAGGAAGTAGTGGCGGGCCAGGTCGCTGTAGCCGACCTCGGCGGCGATGATCGACTGCACGACGGCCGAGAGGGTCGAGTCGCCCGTGGTCAGCGCGTCGTAGTACTCGAAGTCGGCGCGCTTCTGCTCGGCGGTGAACTCGTTGCCCTGCAGCAGCAGCGCGAGCACGACGTCGGCCTGCTTGAGGACCTGGAAGCGGTAGATCACCAGCGGGTGGAAGTGCAGCAGCAGCGGGCGCTTGCTCGCCGGGGTGTTCTCGAGGTCCCACAGCTCCTTCTCGAGGAAGGCCGCGTCCTGCGGGTGGATGCCCGCCCGAGCGTCGAAGGGGATGTGCATCTTCTCGGCGGCGCGCGCCCACTCGAGCACCTCGCCCTCGTCGAGAGCGAGGCGGTCGGCCATCCGCTCGTACGCGGCGGGCTCGACGGCCTTCAGCAGCTCGACGGCGCGGGCGGCCGAGCGCAGGTTCGCCCGGGCCATGACGTTCGTGTACAGGTTGTCGTTGACGACCGTCGTGTACTCGTCCGGCCCCGTCACTCCGTGGATGTGGAAGTGGTCGTCGCCGTTGCTGCGCCAGAAGCCCAGGTCGGCCCACATCCGAGCGGTCTCGACGAGGATGTCGATCGCTCCGCGGGCGAGGAAGTCGTCGTCGCCCGTCGCTCCCACGTACTGCATGAGCGCGTAGGAGATGTCGGCGTCGATGTGGTACTGCGCGGTGCCGGCGGCGTAGTAGGCCGACGACTCCTGCCCGTTGATGGTGCGCCAGGGGAACAGCGCGCCGCGCTGGTTGAGCTCCGAGGCGCGCGCGCGGGCCGCCTCGAGCATGTTCTGCCGGAAGCGCAGGGCGTTCCGGGCGACGAGGGGCGCCGTGTAGCTGAGGAACGGGAGGACGTAGACCTCGGTGTCCCAGAAGTAGTGGCCGCCGTAGCCGGAGCCCGAGACGCCCTTGGCCGCGACTCCGCCGCCGTCGGTGCGGGCGGTGGACTGGGCGAGCTGGAAGAGGTTCCAGCGGGTCGCCTGCTGGATCGCGGGCTGGCCGTCCAGCTGCACATCGGAGCGGGTCCAGAAGTCGTCGAGCCACTCGCGCTGCTTGACGAACTGCTCCTCGACCGGCGTCTCGCGGGCGCGGTCGAGCGTGCGGTCGCAGCGGTCGGCGAGCTCGCGCACGGGCACGCCGCGGGAGGTGTGGTAGGTCAGCGTCTTGACCAGGCGGACCGGCCGGCCGGCCTTGGCCTTCACGCGGTAGACGTGCTTGGCGAGGTCGTCGTCGATCTGGGAGGTCTGGTCCCACTCGTTCTCGGTCTCGAGCTGGTGCTCGGCGCCGCACGCGACGGTCATCTGCGAGTTGGTGGTGCGGTAGCCGAGGAGGTAGCGGGTGCCGCTGACGCGCTTGAGGCGCGGCTGGAGGACGCGGTCCTCGAACGACTCCGCCTTGCGCGGGTCGAAGCCCGCGCCCTCGCTGCCGGAGGGGGCGTGGTACTCGTCCACGCCGTCCTGGCGGTTGAGGATCTGGCTCGAGATCAGCACCGACGCGTCGTGGTCGAGCATCTCGACCTCGTAGTCGAGGATCGCGAGGTGCCGGTCGGTGAACGAGACCAGGCGGCGCGAGCGGATGAGGACGCGCTTGCCGGACGGGGTGCGCCACTCCAGCTCGCGGGTGAGCACGCCGTTCGCGAAGTCGAGACGGCGCGAGTAGGCGAGGACGTCCGCCTCGCTCAGCACGAAGGGCTCGTCGTCGACGTAGAGGCGGATGATCTTGGCGTCCGGCACGTTGACGATGGTCTGGCCGACGCGGGCGAAGCCGAACGCCTCCTCCGCATGACGGATGGGCCAGGTCTCGTGGAACCCGTTGATGAAGGTGCCGTAGGCGTAGCCGTCGCGCCCCTCCTCCACGTTGCCGCGGAGGCCGAGGTAGCCGTTGCCGGTGGCGAAGAGCGTCTCGGTGCGGCCCTGCAGCTCGGAGGCGAACTCGGTCTCGACGAGGGCCCACTCGTCGATCGGGAAGCGGTTCCGGTCGAGCGGGTCGGAGGTGATGGGGTTCATGCGGCGTCCTCGGGGGCGGGAGCGGTGGGGAGGAAGGGGAGCAGCTCGGCCAGGTCGTCCACGACCAGGTCGGCGCCGTGCTCGAGCAGGGTGTCGGCCCCGACTCCGCGGTCGACCCCGACGACGAGGCCGAAGCCGCCCGCCCGGCCGGCCGCGACTCCGGAGTGGGCGTCCTCGAGGACGGCGCACTCGGCGGCCGGGAGGCCGAGGAGCTCGGCCGCGTAGAGGTAGGTGTCGGGCGCGGGCTTGCCGGCGATCGAGCGCTCGGCGGCGAGGAGCCCGTCCACGACGACCTCGAAGCGGTCGCGGAGGCCGGCCGCCTCGAGCACCGGCACGCCGTTGCGGGAGGAGGTGACGACGGCGACCTGCACGCCCGCGGCGATCGCGGCGTCGACGAAGCGGAGCGAGCCCGGGTAGGGAGCGACGCCCGTCTCGGCGAGGGTGCGGTTGAAGGCGTCGTTCTTGCGGTTGCCGAGCCCGCAGACGGTCTCGAGCGACGGGTCGTCCTCCGGCGTGCCCTCGGGGAGGGTGATGCCGCGCGAGGCGAGGAGCGCCCGGACGCCGTCGTAGCGCGGGCGTCCGTCGATGTGGCGGAAGTAGTCGGCGTCCGTGTAGCCCTCGGCGACGCCGCGCGAGGAGAGGTACTCGGTGAACAGCCGCGACCAGGCCTGCATGTGGACGTCGGCGGTCGGCGTGAGCACGCCGTCGAGGTCGAACAGGAGCGCGCGGACACCGCGGAGGGCGGAGGCGTCGAGGCGCGTCGGGGATGCAGTCACGGCGGGGAGGACCTCTGATCGGGGGCAGGCGTTCGGCGGTTCCGCCGATGACGGTCGTCCGCCGCGGACTGCAGGTATCGTATACGCCCCCCGGCCGCCGTGTGGAACCGTTTACACGTCCGTCATCTGCGCGCCGCCGGGGGCGTCGATCCGCTCGGGGGCGAGGCGGTGCCGCCCGAGGGGGAGCATGAGCGGAGTGCCCGAGGTCGGGTCGGTGATGATGCGGCTGTCGAGGCCGAAGACGGCGAGCACCGTCTCCTCGGTGAGCACCGCGGCCGGGGTGCCGGAGGCGTGCACCGCGCCGTGCGCGATCGCCACGAGGTGGTCGGCGTAGCGGGCGGCCAGGTTGAGGTCGTGCAGGACCATCACCACCGTCGTCCCGCGGGTGCGGTTGAGGTCGACGAGCAGGTCGAGAACCTCGATCTGGTGGCTGACGTCGAGGAAGGTGGTCGGCTCGTCCAGCAGCAGCACGTCCGTCTCCTGCGCGAGGGCCATCGCGATCCAGACGCGCTGGCGCTGCCCGCCGCTGAGCTCGTCGACGGAGCGGTCGGCCAGGGCGGCGGTGTCCGTCGCGTCGAGCGCGGTCGCGACGGCCTCGTCGTCGTGCGCGCTCCAACGGCTCAGCATCCCCTGGTGCGGATGGCGGCCGCGGCCGACGAGATCCGCGACGGTGATGCCCTCCGGGGCGATCGGCGACTGCGGGAGGAGGCCGAGCGTGCGGGCGAGCTGCTTCGCGGGCGTCCGGTGCACGGCCCGCCCGTCGAGCAGCACGGCGCCGGAGCGGGGCGCGAGCAGGCGCGACATCGAGCGCAGGAGCGTCGACTTGCCGCAGGCGTTCGCTCCGACGATCGCGGTGATGCGGCCGGGCGGGACGACGAGGTCGAGGCCGTCGACGACCGTCCGGTCGCCGTAGCCGAGGGTGACCCCCTCGGCCGTCAGGGTGTGCGCGGTGGTCACAGTGAGCCTCCCGCTCGGTTGCTGCGGACGATGAGGTAGACGAGGTACGGCGCCCCGAGCACGCCGGTGACCACTCCGACCGGGTAGCGCAGGCCCAGCCCGAACTGCCCGACGAAGTCGGCGACGAGCACGAGGAGCGCGCCGACGAGGGCCGAGGGGATGAGGAGCGAGGCGCCGGGCCCGATCAGGCGGGCGGCGATCGGCCCGGAGAGGAAGGCCACGAAGGCGATCGGGCCGGCGGCGGCGGTCGCGAAGGCGATCAGCCCGACCGCCGCGACGATCACGACCAGGCGGGTGGCGTTCACGCGGATGCCGAGCGCGGAGGCGGTGTCGTCGCCGAGCTGGGTGGCGGAGAGGTCGCGCGAGCGGGAGAGCAGGACGGGAGTGAGGACGACGACCGCGGCGAGGACCGGCACGACCTCGCTCCAGCTCGCGCCGTTGAGGCTCCCGGTGAGCCAGCGGGACGCCTCCTGCAGGTCCCACGCGGCGGCCTGCGAGAGCACGTAGGCGGTGAGGGAGTCGAGCATCGCGGCGACCCCGATGCCGATCAGGATCAGCCGCGTGCCGGCCACTCCGCTGCGGTAGGACAGGGCGTAGACGAGCAGCGCGACCACGAGTCCCGCGACGATCGCGAGGGCCGAGACCTGCGCGGCTCCGAGCGAGAGCGTCACGATCGCGAAGGCGGCGGCAGCGCTCGCCCCGGCGCTGATCCCGATGATGTCGGGGCTGGCGAGCGGATTGCGGAGCATGGTCTGGAAGCTCACTCCGCCGAGACCGAAGCACAGGCCCACCAGCAGCGCGAGCACGGCGCGCGGGAGGCGGAGCCGTCCGACGGTGAAGCCCGCGCCGGGCACCTGCTCGCCGAGGATCACGCGCAGCACCTCGTCGGGCGAGTAGACGGTCTGGCCGACCAGCAGGGAGACGGCGAAGGCGGCCGCGATCAGGACCACGAGGACGGCGACGACGATACGGCGCCGGGCCCCGCGGCGGCGGCGGCCGGCCGCGACGGCGCGGGCGGTGGCGGAGGGCGCCTCGAGCAGCGCGGTCACAGCTCGCGCACCTTCTGGCGGCGGACGATCGCGATGAACACCGGGGCGCCGACCAGCGCGGTGACGATGCCCACGTCGATCTCGCTCGGGCGCGCGACGACGCGGCCGACGATGTCCGCCGCGATCAGGAGCACGGCGCCGGTCACCGCCGAGAACGGCAGCAGCCAGCGGTGGTCCACGCCGACGAGGAGGCGGCAGGCGTGCGGGACGACCAGGCCGACGAAGCCGATGGGCCCCGTGACCGCGGTCGTCGCTCCGCAGAGCACGACCGCGCCCAGGGCGGCACCGCCGCGCGCGAGGGCGACCCGCTCCCCCAGGCCCGCGGCGAGCTCGTCGCCCAGCGCGAGCGTGTTGAGGCTCTTGGCCGAGAGCACGCAGAGGACGAGGCCGGCCAGGAGGAAGGGGAGCACCTGCGCGATGCTCGCGGACGTCGCGCCGCCGACTCCGCCGATCTGCCAGGAGCGGATGCCGCCCGCGATGTCGGCGCGCGGCAGGACGATCGCACTGATCACCGAGACCAGCGCGGCCGAGGTGGCGGCCCCCGCCAGGGCGAGCGTGAGCGGAGTCGCACCGCCGCGCCCCAGCGAGCCGACCGTGTAGACGAAGACCGCGGCGACCGCGGCCCCGCCGATCGCGACCCAGACGTAGGCGGCGGAGCTGCTCAGCCCGAAGAAGACGATGCCCGTCACGACCGCGAGCGAGGCCCCGGTGTTCACCCCGAGGATGCCGGGGTCGGCCAGCGGATTGCGGGTCACCCCCTGCATCAGCACGCCGGCGACGCCGAGGGCCGCACCCGCGATCGCGGCGAGCACGGTGCGCGGGATGCGCTTGGCGACCGCGGCCTGCGCGAATCCGTCCGTGGACCCGCCGAACGCGGCGACCACGTCGCTCCACGCCACCTCCCGCGACCCCACCAGCACCGAGACCACGGCGGCGGCGAGCAGCACGGCCACGGCCGCGAGCAGCCAGAGGGCGCGCAGCCGCCTCGGGCGGCGCACGGCGGCGACGCCCGAGGCGGCGGGAGGAGCGGCGAGGGTCACGCGGATCGCGTTCCGGCTCAGGCGGCCGGAGTGCTCTGCGCGGCCTTGGCGGCGGCCTCGTCGAGCATGTCCAGGTAGTCGTCGAGGACCCACGAGATCGAGAGCGGCGTCGGGTTGGCGGCGGTGCCGAGCGGAGTGGAGGGCAGGCGCACGATGGCGTCGGCGGCGACCGCGGGGATCTGCGAGAGCAGCGGGTCCGCCTTGAGGGTGCTCACGAGCTCGTCGTCTCCGTAGGTGACGATCACGTCGACGTCGCTGAAGGCGTCGGCCTGCTCGGCGCTCTGCGTGAGCGAGAACGTGTCGGTCGCGGCGGAGGCGGTGGCGATGCTGCCGGGAGTGGCCATGCCGAGGTCCTCGAAGAACGCGGGGCGGGTGTCGTGCGACGTGTAGAAGCTGACCTGGCTGAGGTCGGTCGGGTCGACGTGGGTGAGGAACATCGCCGAGGTGCCGGCCAGCCGCGGGTGCGCGGCGACCTTCTCCTCGATCTCGCCCTCGAGCTCGGTGATGAGGGCGGCGCCCTCGTCGGCCCTGCCCATCGCCTCGCTGTTCAGCGTGATCATGTCGCGCCAGGAGGTGCCCCAGGCGGTCTCGGGGTAGGCGACGACGGGGGCGATCCCGCTCAGGGTGTCGTAGTCCTCCTGCGTGAGGCCGGAGTAGGCGGCGAGGATGACGTCGGGGTCGGTGTCCGAGACGGCCTCGAAGTCGATGCCGTCGGTCTCGTCGAAGAGGACGGGGGTCTCGGCGCCGAGCTCGTCGAGCTTCTCGCTCACCCAGGGGAGGAGCCCGTCGCCGTCGTCGTCGCCGAAGTTGGCGGCGGCCATGCCCACGGGGACGACGCCCAGCGCGAGCGGGACCTCGTGGTTGGCCCAGTTGACGGTCGCCACGCGCTCGGGCGCCGACTCGATGGTGGTGGTGCCGAGGGCGTGCTCGATCGTGATCGGCGTGAAGCCGCTGTCGGAGGCGGCGTCGTCCCCGGCGGCCGAGCCGCTGCAGCCGGCGAGGCCGATCGTCAGCGCGGTGACGGCGAGCAGGGCGAGGGGCGTGGTGGCGCGGGGCATGGGTCCCTTTCGAGAGGCTGTGCGGGAGGCGGCGCAGGGTCCGAGCGGACCGGCACTAAGGACAGCCTAACCAAAGAATGTGCGTGCTCTCAGTCGGGAGCTGTCCCGAACCGAGGTCAGGAGCGCCCCGGACGGCCCTTCGAGGGCACCGGGCGCATTCCGACCTCGGTTGCAGACATCAGGCCCTCGCGAGCTTCTCGACGGTGCGCAGGTTCCGCGTCGTGGTGGTCGAGCGGTAGGCGGAGCGGGCGAGGACCTTCGCGACCGGGGTGTCCGTCGAGGAGCCGCGCGGGCAGCGCCAGTAGAGGACGCCGGCGCCCCGAGCGACGAGCTCGACCGCAGGATCGGGCTCGCCGATCGCGGCCTGCGCGGCGTCGAGCGCCTCCTCGTCGGAGCCGAAGACGACGTAGGGATGCGCCTCCTCGTCGATCCGCGGGAACGGGTAGGCGGCGAGCACGGCGGCGAGCGCCTCCTGCGGGACCAGCACGATCCACGCGTCGTAGCCGAACCGCTCGGCGAGCGCCGCCTCGAGCGCGGGCTTCAGCTCGGCAGCCGGGCGGTCGGAGTCGAAGGCCGCGTTGCCGCTCGCGAGGACCGTCCGCACCCGCTCCCCTCCGACGCCGGCGACCGTCTCGGCGAGCTCGGCGCTGCGGACGGTGCGGCCGTTGACGTTCACTCCGCGGAGGAGGGCGAGGAAGCGGGTCATGCGGCCGACGGTAGCGTGACGGCATGGCGCGCGGAAGCGGACGACGACGACCCCGGCGGACCCTCGAGGAGGAGATCCTGCGGGCGAGCGAGCGCGGCCCCGGGGCGAGGACGCGCGCGGAGGCCGTCCCTCCCTCCGGACGCCGCCTGGTGCTGCCGCCCGGGTCGGGCACGCTGCTCGGCGTCGACGTGGACGCGCTGGTGGCGCTCGCCGCGCGCGAGGACCTGCTCGTGGCGCTGGAGCGGCGGGTCGGCGAGCACGCGGTGGCCGCGACCCCGGTGCTCTCGTGGTGGTCGGCGACGCCGTCGGTGCCGGGCGAGGAGGAGGAGCGCCGGCTCGACGCGCTCGTGCTGCGGGCGGTGGAGCTCGGCGAGGGACCGGCGCACGACGTCGACTCGCGGCTCCGGGAGCTGGCGCGGACGGGCGGACTCGACGAGCTGGGGGCCGCGCTGGCGCTGCTCGCCCGGGTGCCGGATCCGCCGGCGGCGTTCCAGGATCCGGACGGGTTCCTGCGCGTGACGGTCCCGGAGTCGCCGTTCGAGCGTCGGCTCGAGGTCCTCGCGGAGGCGCAGGGCGGGCCGGGCGAGCTCCTCGTGCTGCTGCGCGACTGCGCGTTCACCGCGACGCTGCCGCGGCGGCGCGCGGCGATCGCGGCGATGAGCGGGCGGATCCGGGCGGCCGCGGACCCGGGGCGCCTCGACTCCCGGCGGCTGGACGAGCTCGCGGAGGCGGTGGACGCGGCCCTCGAGAAGCGGTGGACCGTGCTCTGACGCCGACCCTGTCTCGGGATGCGCCGGTCCGCGGTCCCGGCGCACCCGCGGCGGTGACCGTTCGCGCAGCGGTTCAGCCCCCGCGCACCCCGGGTGAATAGGCTGGACGGATGCCTCTCACCGGTCTCGACCTCCGCCGCTTCCCCGCCGCCCTGAACGATGAGGGCGGTCCCGACGCCGCCACCGCCGCGTGGGCCACCGCGATCAATGCGGGCTTCCACGAGAAGGAGTTCACGCCGGAGAAGCTGCGCGACTGGGCCGAGCACATGGTCGCCGATCAGCGCGTGCTCACCGCGGTCGTCGACTCCTCCGCCCCCGAGGGCCTCGACGGCGCGGGCGTGCCGGTCGGCACCTATGCGGCGTTCCCCGGAGCCCTGCAGGTGGGCGGCGGACGCGAGCTGCCGGCGCACCTGGTGTCGCAGGTGACCGTGCGGCCCACGCACCGGCGCCGCGGCATCCTGCGCGCGATGATCACCGAGGACCTGCGCCTGGCGAAGGAGGCCGGCACCCCGGTCGCCGCGCTCACGGCGAGCGAGGCCTCCATCTACCGCCGGTTCGGCTTCGGCCGCTCGGCCTTCACCCGCTCGATCCGCGTCGACACCGGGCCGCGCTTCGGCCTGCAGACCGAGCCCGCCGGCCGCGTCGAGGTCGTCGCGACGAGCTGGCTGCAGCCGCGCATCCCCGCGGTGTTCGCCGCGTTCCAGGCGTCGACCCCCGGCTCGCTGACCCGGCAGTCGCGCTACGAGGCGAACTCCGTCGGCACCGCGTCCGGCGAGACCACGCCCGGCCTCGACGTCCGCTCGGCCGTCCACCTCGACGAGGAGGGGACGCTCGACGGCTTCGTGACCTACCGCGCGGTCGGGCCCGAGGACGACAAGACCCTCGAGATCGTCGACCTCGTCGCCCCCGGCGCCGACGCCTACCTCGCACTCTGGGGCTACCTCGGTGCGGTCGACCTCGCCTCCGCGGTGACCTGGGACATGGCGCCGGTGGACGATCCGCTGACCTGGGCGCTCCGCGACGCGCGCGTGGTGCAGGTGAGCCACGTGGGAGATCTGATCTGGCTGCGGATCCTCGACGTCGCCGCCGCGTTCTCGGCCCGGCCGTGGACCGCGGACGGCTCGGTCGCGGTCGAGGTGGCCGACGGACTCGGGCTCGCCGACGGCCGCTACCGCCTCACCGCCGCGGGCGGCTCCGCCACCGTGGAGCGCACCGAGGACGAGGCCGAGCTCGCGCTGGACGTGGCCGACCTGGGCTCGCTGCTGCTGGGCTCGGTGCGGCCGTCGATCCTGGCGAAGGCCGGGCTGGCGCGCCTCACGGGCGAGGCGGGGCGGATGGACCGGCTGTTCGCACCGATCGCGACGCCGTACTGCATCTCGTTCTTCTAGGCCTGCGCGGCGCTCCCCCTCCGCTGCGAACGGTTCCTTTGAAGCGCTGCGGCTGTGCGATCTGCAGGCGGCTGTGCCATCTGCAGGCGGCTGTGCGATCTGCAGGCGCTGAGCGTGCCGTCTGCAGGAGAGCGTGCGATCTGCAGGCGCTCAGCGTGCCGTCTGCAGGAGAGCGTGCGATCTGCAGGCGCTCAGCGTGCCGTCTGCAGGAGAGCCGCGCGCGATCGGGCATTCCTCCGCATGAATGACGGCTGGAGCCCGGGTTCCCCTGCAAACGGCACACTCCCCTGCGAATCGCGCACACCGCCCGTAGCGCACCCCTGCGAATCACACGGGCCACCTGCGAACCGCACGCCGCCCTGCGAATCGCGCGCGCATTCCCTGCGAACCGCACACCGCCCTGCGAACCACGCGCTCACTCCCCCTGACAACCGCGCACCCTCGGCGAACCGCACGCACACCCCCTGCGAACCGCACGCACACCCCCTGCGAACCGCACGCACACCCCCCTGCGAACCGCAGACCGCCCGGCGAACCGCACGCAGACCCCTGCGAACCGCACGCGCACCGCACAACCCCCTGCGAACCGCACGCCGCCCCGCGAACCGCACGCACACCCCCTGCGAACCGCACGCGCACCGCACAACCCCCTGCGAACCGCACGCCGCCCCGCGAACCGCACGCACACCCCCTGCAAACCGCACGCGCACCGCACCACCCCGCGCACCGCAGCCGCCGCGGACTGCCAGCCGCCTCCGGGCGTCCGCGCATCCCGCGTCGGTCATGCTGGAGGACCCGTCCCCGACACCGGCAGGAGTTCCGCGTGGGTGCATCCGTGATCGTCGACGTCATCGTCGTGCTGAGCCTCATCGGCGCGCTCGTCGACGGCCTGCGGCGCGGCCTGCTCCGGACCCTCGGCGGTCTCGCCGGGATCGTCGCGGGCGCGATCGGCGCCTCGTTCGCCGTGCCCGCCGTCTCGTCGTGGACGGCCGGCAGCGAGTGGCGCCTGCTCGCCGTGATCGGCACCGCCGTGCTGCTGCTGGGCGTCGGCTACGCGATCGGAGCGACGCTCGGCGCGGTCATCGGCCGGGGGGCCGACAGGGTCAAGCTCGGCCTGCTCGACCGGCTCGCGGGCGGCGTCGCCGGCGTCGCGATCTCCGGCCTGGTCTGGATCGCCGTCACCTCGGCCGTCTCCCTCCTCGGCGTCGCCCTCGTCACGACCTCGGTCGCCGGCTCGACCGTCATCCGCACGATCGACGACCTCACCCCCTCCCCCGTCCGCGCCTTCCTCGCGCAGCTGCAGTCGACGGTGGTCGACGAGGGCACCTCCTGGGTCGTCGAGGCGCTCGACGCTCCGACCCGGGCGCCCGCGATCCCGGACGTCTCGACCGACGACCCCGAGGTGGCCGCCGCCACCCGCTCGGTCGTCCGCGTCTCCGGCACGGCCTGGGCCTGCGACGTCGGAGTGACGGGCAGCGGCTTCGTCGTCTCGGACGACCGCGTGATCACCAACGCCCATGTGGTCGGCGGAGTCTCACAGCCGGTCGTCGAGGCGCCGGGCGAGGCCCCGCGCACCGGCCGTGTCGTCTACCTGGACCCGGCCGCCGACCTCGCCGTGATCGCCGTCGACGGGCTCGACGCCTCCCCGCTCCCGCTCGACGACGCCGTCGCCGCCGGGGACGGCGCCGTGGTCGCGGGCTACCCCTTCGGCGGCCCGCTGACGCTCGGCTCGGCCGAGATCTCCTCCGACGCCACGGTCTCGCTGATGGTCGACGGAGCGCCGACCTCGCGCGAGGTGCTGACCCTCGCCGCCGTCGTCAACCAGGGCAACTCGGGGGGCCCGCTGCTCTCTCTCGAGGGGACCGTGTCGGGCGTCGTCTTCGGCAAGGCCGCCTCCGTCGACAACGTCGGCTACGCCATCCCGCTCTCGGTCCTCACTCCCGTGGTCGAGCAGGCCGCGTCGCTGACGGACGCCGTGGATCCGGGGGCCTGCCGCTCGAAGTGAGCGGTCACGGGAGCGGCCCGTCGACCAGCACGAGGGTGAGGTCGTCGAGCCGCACCGTCTCGGGCCGCGCCGACTCGAGGTAGGCGGACACGCGCGGATCGACGGGGAAGCGCGCCGACCGCTCGATCGCGATGGCGACGATCCCGGCGGACGACGGATCGGTCGTCACCCGGTCGCCGATGTAGGGCACGTAGACGCCCGAGGACATGCCCTGCGCGAGGACCAGGCCGCCGTCGAGGCCGCGCTCGCGCAGCACGTCGGCCACCCGCGCGATCCCGGTCGGCCGCTCCTGGGCGATCCCCGCCGAGGTGGCGGTCGCGATCACGAGGGACGCGGCCAGCAGCACGGCGCCGGCGCCGCGGGCGAGGGGCGCGGGCAGCACGATCCCGCCGCGCAGCGCCTCCGCGATGCCGATGCCCGCCAGCGCGCAGAGCAGCCAGGCCCACGCCGCGTAGTAGTGCGGCAGCGCGACCGAGCTGATCGCCAGGTGGAACACGAGGAGGAGCAGCGTCGCGGCGCCCAGGTAGAGCACCAGCGCGCGGCGCCGCGGAGCGAGCAGGGCCAGCAGGGTCCCGAGGAGCAGCACGGCGAGCGCCGCCGGCCCGATGCCGACGAGCATGAACCAGAGGTTCGCCCACCACGGCGGGAAGACGTACGCGGTCCCGGCGACCTCGATCAGGTGGCCGTCGGCGTTGTGCTCGGACTGGAACTCGAGCAGGTACCGGATCGCCTCGACCGGATGCACCGGCAGGTAGGCGAGCACCCCGGTGACGACGAACGCGACGGAGAGGGCGAGGCCGCCCCGCAGAGCCCGGGCCCTGCTCCCCGACCACAGCAGCGGCAGGAGGAGCACCGGCGCGAGGACCGCCGTGGTCAGCTTCGAGGTGACCGAGAGCGCCAGCAGCGCCCCGGCCAGCGCGATCAGCCAACCGCTCCGCCTGCCCGGGGAGGCACGCGACCAGGTCCACGCCGCGGCCATCGCCGCGACGGCGAAGAGCACCATGAACGGCTCCAGGAGCGCGAGGCGGTCGATCCGCGTGCCGGCTCCCACGGCGGTGCGCGGGAGGAGGAGGAACAGGCCGGCCGGGACGAGGGCGAGCGTCGGGCCGAGCTCGCGCCGGAACCAGAGCCAGAGCACCACCCCGGTGAGGAACGCGGCCGCGCCGGCGGCGATCCTGCCCGCGAGCAGCCCCTCGCCGAGCAGCACCTGCGCGAGCCCGATCAGGTACTTCGCCGTCGGCGGATGCTCGAGGTTCGCGCTCACGTCGCCGTGCAGGTAGTCCCACCCGGCGGCGAGGTACACGGGCTCGTCCGACGAGATGTTCGCCGCTCCGAGGTTCCCGAAGCACTGGTAGAGCCCCCACAGCACGGTCCCGATCAGAGCCGCCCGCTTCACCCGCCCGATCCTAGGCGCCGGTGCCCGCACCGCTCCACAGGAGGGCCCGGGCCGCGGCGACGGCGGCGGGTAGGATCGACGCGCATCCCGTCCCCCTCCCCTGGAGCCTCCAGCACATGGCAGACAGCCGCACCGCCGTTCCCGACACCACTGCGAACGCGGAGGCGACGCCCGAGCGGGAGCAGCCCTACGCGGCCCTCGGACTCAAGCCCGACGAGTACGCGAGCATCCGCGAGATCCTCGGCCGCCGCCCCACGAGCGGCGAGCTCGCGATGTACTCGGTGATGTGGAGCGAGCACTGCTCCTACAAGTCGTCGAAGATGTACCTCCGCCAGTTCGGGCAGAAGGTCTCGCCCGCCATGAAGAAGAACCTCATGGTCGGCATGGGCGAGAACGCCGGAGTGGTCGACGTCGGCGAGGGCTGGGCCGTCACCTTCAAGATCGAGAGCCACAACCACCCGAGCTACATCGAGCCCTTCCAGGGCGCGGCGACGGGAGTGGGCGGCATCGTCCGCGACATCATCTCGATGGGCGCGCGGCCGGTCGCGGTCATGGACGCGCTGCGCTTCGGGGCGATCGACGACCCCGACACCGCGCGCGTCGTGCACGGAGTCGTCGCCGGCATCTCCTTCTACGGAAACTGCCTCGGCCTGCCGAACATCGGCGGCGAGACCTACTTCGACTCGGTCTACCAGGGCAACCCTCTCGTGAACGCGCTGGCCGTCGGCGTCCTCCGCCACGAGGACCTGCACCTCGCGAACGCCCGCGGCGTCGGCAACAAGGTCGTGCTCTTCGGGGCGCGCACCGGAGGCGACGGCATCGGCGGCGCGTCGATCCTCGCCTCCGACACCTTCGCCGACGGCGGACCGACCAAGCGCCCCGCGGTGCAGGTCGGCGACCCGTTCGCCGAGAAGGTGCTCATCGAGTGCTGTCTCGAGCTCTTCCGCAAGGACCTCGTCGAGGGCATCCAGGATCTGGGCGCCGCGGGCATCTCGTGCGCCACCTCGGAGCTGGCCTCCAACGGCGACGGCGGCATGTTCATCGAGCTCGACTCGGTGCTGCTGCGCGACCCCTCGCTCACGGCGGAGGAGATCCTCATGTCGGAGTCGCAGGAGCGGATGATGGCCGTCGTCACGCCCGAGAAGCTCGACGCGTTCCTCGAGGTCGTCGGCAAGTGGGACGTCGAGACCAGCGTCCTCGGCGAGGTCACCGACTCCGGCCGCCTGATCATCCACTGGCACGGCGAGGAGATCGTCAACGTCGACCCGCGCACCGTCGCGGTCGACGGCCCGGTCTACGAGCGCCCGATCGAGTACCCCTCCTGGCTCGACGCGCTGCAGGCCGACTCCTCCTCCCGCCTGCCCCGCTCGACCGGGGGCGACGCGCTGCGCGCCGAGACCCTGGCGCTCCTGGGCTCGGCGAATCTCGCGGACAAGAGCTGGATCACCTCGCAGTACGACCGCTACGTGCTCGGCAACACCGCCCTCAGCTACCCCGACGACGGCGGCATGGTCCGCGTCGACGAGGAGTCGGGCCTCGGCTTCGCGGTCGCGACCGACGCGAACGGCCGCTGGTGCCAGCTCGACCCGGCGCAGGGCGCCCGCCTGGCGCTGGCGGAGGCGTTCCGCAACGTCGCCGTCACCGGAGCGACCCCGGTCGCCGTCTCGGACTGCCTCAACTTCGGCAGCCCCGAGAACCCCGAGGTGATGTGGCAGTTCCGCGAGGCCGTGGGCGCGCTCGCCGACGCCTGCCTCGAGCTCGAGATCCCCGTCACCGGCGGCAACGTCTCGTTCTACAACCAGACCGGCGACGTGCCGATCTTCCCGACCCCCGTCGTCGGCGTCCTCGGCGTGATCGACGACGTCGCGCGCCGCATCCCCTCCGGCTGGCAGGACGAGGGCGACAACCTCTACCTCCTCGGCACCACCCGCGACGAGCTCGACGGCTCCGCGTGGGCCGGCACGATCCACGACCACCTCGGCGGGCTGCCCCCGCAGCTCGACCTGGCCGCCGAGCGCGCACTGGCCGAGCTGATCTCGGCGGGCGCGAAGGAGTCGCTCATCGCCTCCGCCCACGACCTCGCCGACGGCGGGCTCGTGGTGGCGCTGGCCGAGTCGGCCCTGCGCTTCGGCGTCGGGGCGCGCATCTGGCTCGACGAGCTGATGGAGCGCGACGGCGTCGACGCGACGGCCGCGCTGTTCTCGGAGTCGACCGGCCGCGTGCTCGTGTCGGTGCCGCGCGAGGACGACGTGAAGTTCCGCGGGCTCTGCGAGGGCCGGGGCTACCCGGTGCTGCGCATCGGCGTGACCGACGCGGCGACCCCCGCGGTCGAGGTGCAGGGCCTGTTCACGCTGCCGCTGGACGAGCTGCGCTCGGTGAACGGTGCCGTGCTGCCGCGCCACTTCGGCTGAGCCTCCGCACATCCCGAGACCGCAGGAGTCGCGGTGGTCGAGCCGGACCACCGCGACTCCTGCGTTCCCGGCGACGATCGCCGTTTGTGGAGTTCCGTGATTACGGAATGTTTGCAATAGTGGAGCATGACCTCCTCCCGAGACCTCGCCGGCGAGGTCGACGCGCTCCGAGCGCGGCTGGACCGCCTCGAGCGCGCTGACGCCCCCGCCGCGCCCGCCGCCGACGATCCGCTCTGGGCCCTGACCGCTCTCCGCGAGCGCCTGCCCTCTCCCGGCGGAGTCGTCTTCGCCGGCTCGGTCGCCACTCCGGCCGGCCCCGTCGAGTGGCAGTACGGCCTCAGCACCGATGCGTTCTTCGAGCGCGACTGGGGAGCGAGCCCCGGGCCGACCGCGCTCGCCGCCCTGGGAAGCCCTGTGCGCCTGCGGTTCCTGCAGGCGGTGGCCGGCGGAGTCGAGACCGTCGCCCAGCTCGCCGAGAGCGAGGGCGCGGGCACCACCGGGCAGATCTACCACCACGTCAACCAGCTGGTCGCCGCCGGCTGGCTGGAGGCGCGCGGCCGCGGCCGCTACGGCATCCCGCCGGAGCGCCTCGTCCCCCTGCTCGTGATCCTGCTCGCCTCCGGAGGACCCCGATGATCCGCCGCCGCCTCGCCCTCGCCGCCGCCTCCGCCGCGGCCGTCGTCCTGCTCGGCGGAGTGCTGCTCCGCCCCTCCGCTCCCACCCTCTCGACCGAGGCGACCGGCGACGCCGAGATCGCCGAGTGGCTCCGGACGGATGTCGGGGACGGGGCTCGGAACCACCTCGTCGCCGCCGTGGTCACGCCCGACGGCGTGCGCTACGGCGGACTCGGAGCCGACGAGCGGACCGAGGTCGAGATCGGATCGGTCACCAAGACGATGACCGCGCTCCTCCTCGCCCGGAGCGCCGCCGAGGGGACGGTCGGGCTCGAGGACCCCGCCGCGGACCACGCCGACGTCGGCGGCTTCACCGGGACGCTCGAGGAGCTGGCGACCCACCGCTCCGGCCTGCCGCGCCTCCCCGCCGGCATCGGCGACCTCGCCTCGACGCTCGTCGCCCAGCTGCGCGGCACCGACCCCTACGCGGGCTGGTCGGCCGACGACGTCCTCCGGCAGGCCGCCGACGCGGACCAGGGCGAGCACGTGCACGCCTACTCGAACCTCGGCGCGGCGGTGCTCGGCCAGACGCTCGCCCGCGCCGAGGGCCGCGACTACGCCGACCTCCTCCGCGAGCGCGTCCTCGATCCGCTCGGGATGACCGCGACCTCCGCCCCGGAGACCGCGGACGCCCTCCCCGCCGACGCGCCGACCGGCTTCTCGGCGACCGGGCGGCCCGTCGACGCGTGGACGATGGCGGGCTACGCGCCGGCGGGCGGCGTCCGCTCCACGGCGGCGGACATGGCCCGCTACGCGCAGGCCCTCCTCACCGACGACCCCGCGCTGGGAGTGCCCGCGGCGAGCGTCCTGGATCCGCGGTTCGACGCCGACGGGGCGCGGATCGGCCTCGGCTGGTTCACCTCGGAGTCGGAGGACGGCGGATCCGTCACCTGGCACAACGGAGGGACCTCCGGCTACTCGACGATGCTCGCGATGGACCGCGAGCGCAGCGTCGCGGTGTTCGTCAACGGGGACACGGCGAGCTCGGTCGACGAGCTCGGCCTGCGCCTGCTGGAGCGCGCCGGGGAGGAGTCGTGATGATCGCCTCGGTCCTCGTCCTGCTCGTCGTCGCGTTCACCGTCGGCCGCTTCGCCCTGGGGAGCGTCCCCCGGCGCCGGGCGGCCGGGCTCCTCGACCGCGACCGCGTCCGGACACTCGCCCGCGGCGTCGAGGCCGTCGCCGTGCTGCTGCTCGGGCGGGCGCTCGTCGACTGGTCGTCGCTGACGCTGCTCCCCTGGGCCGCGCTCGTGGCTCTCACTGCGGCCGGGGCGGCCGGCGCGGTGCTGCGCTGGGGCGGGCTGCCGTGGTTCGAGGATCCGGCGCGCCGCCGCTCGCGGACGACCGGGCTCGCGGCGACCGTCGCCGTGTCGGCGGTCCTGATCGGCGTCCTGGGCTGAGCGCCGGCGCCGTTGGGTCCACGCCCTGCGGTGGTGGTCGCGTGCTGCGGTGACGTCGGAGGAGTGGGGTCCGCCCGGGAGGGAGCGGCGTCAGCCGGTCTGCGCGGGGAGGTCGTCGGGCTCGGCGTTGTCGAGGACGCGGCCGTTCTGGTCGCCGACGCTCAGGACGGTCGTCGGGCGGAGGTTGAGGGTGTCGCCGCCGTAGAGGCTGTCGATGTCGACGCCGTCGCGGCGCACCGAGTTCAGCGCGGAGAGGTAGTCGGAGGTGATGCAGAACCGGTCCGCGATGCGCTCGCTGATGTCGCCGGCCGCCACCAGGTAGGAGGCAGGGGCGCCGTCGGAGGCGGTGCTCGCCGTTCCGGTCGCGCCGGCACGAGAGCCGCGGTCGCGTACGCGCTCGAGATCGACGCCGTCGAGCGTCCCCTCGTCGAGCGCCTGGACGACGCACTCGCCGGAGACGTCCTCGACGGGCGCGGGAGTGGTCGAGACGCTCGGCACCGGCCGCGGCGTGGACTCCGCTCCGGCGGCGGGCGGCGCCGTGGAGGCGGTCGGCTCGGCGGGTGCGGCGGCGGGGCTCGTCGCCTCCGCCGTGCAGCCGGCGAGCAGGACCGCGGCGGAGAGGGCGATCACGAGGCGCTGCGTCGTCCGGACCATTCCGCGACTCTAACCCGGCGCCCGCGCGGCCGGGTGCCACCGCGCCCAGCGGGGTGCGGGCGATCCCGCCGAGACCGGAGCAGCCGACCGGCGGGCAGCCCCGACCGAGGCGCGGCTCGGACGGCCCCTGGACAGCGCGCCCCCGATTGACCTCCCCCGTCGATCGGACCCATGCCGAGCACCTGTTGGACACGCGGCGGGAACCGGAGTCGACTGGGACCATGCAGTACACGCACCTCGGCCGCACCGGCCTGTCCGTCTCCCGCACCGTCCTCGGCACCATGAACTTCGGCATGCAGACCGAGGAGTCCGACTCGTTCGCGATCATGGACCGGGCGCACGAGCTCGGCGTCAACTTCTTCGACACGGCCGACGTGTACGGAGGCGAGGCCGGCCGCGGTGCCACCGAGGAGATCGTGGGCCGCTGGTTCGCGCAGGGCGGCGAGCGCCGCGAGCGCACCGTCCTCGCGACCAAGGTCTTCGGCGACATGGGCGAGTTCGCCGCTCCCGGAGCCGAGCGCGGCCGCGACTCCTGGCCCAACGGCGGCCGGCTCTCGGCGCTCACCCTGCGCCGCGCGCTCGACGAGAGCCTCCGCCGCCTGCAGACCGACCACATCGACCTGTACCAGTTCCACCACGTCGACCGGACGACGCCCTGGGACGAGATCTGGCAGGCGATGGAGGTCGCCGTGCAGCAGGGCAAGGTCCTCTACGTCGGCTCCAGCAACTTCGCCGGCTGGCACCTCGCCCAGGCGCAGGAGGCGGCGCGCGCCCGCCACTTCACCGGCCTCGCCTCCGAGCAGTCGATCTACAACCTGCTCGTCCGCGACGTCGAGCGCGAGGTCCTGCCCGCGGCGCTGCACTACGGACTCGGCGTCATCCCCTGGTCGCCGCTGCAGGGCGGGCTGCTGGGCGGCGTGCTCGAGAAGACCGCGGAGGGCGGGCGACGCTCCTCCGAGCGCACTCTCGCCGCGATCGAGGAGCACCGCCCCGCGCTGGAGCAGTGGGAGGCGTTCGCCCGCGAGCGCGGCGAGGCGCCCGGCGAGCTGGCGCTGGCGTGGCTCCTCCACCAGCCCGCCGTCACCGGTCCGATCACCGGGCCGCGGACGCTCGAGCAGCTCGAGAGCGCCGTCGCCGCCGTCGACATCACCCTCGACTCCGAGGCCCTCGCGCGCCTCGACGAGATCTTCCCCGGCCACCGGACCGCCCCCGAGGACTACGCCTGGTGACCACCCACCCCACTGCGAAGGAGCATTCATGAAGCAGCGCACTCTCGGCGACCTCCAGGTCGGCGCGATCGGACTCGGCGGCATGCCGATGTCGATCGAGGGCCGCCCGGACCGCGAGCGCTCGATCGCCACGATCCACGCGGCCCTCGACGCCGGCGTGACCCTGATCGACACGGCCGACGCCTACCACCTCGCCACCCAGGACGACCTCGGCCACAACGAACTGCTCATCGCGGAGGCGCTGCGCAGCTACGGCGGCGACACCTCCGCCGTGCTCGTCGCCACCAAGGGCGGACACCTGCGGCGCGAGCCCGGCCCCTGGGACCAGGACGGCCGCCCCGAGTACCTCAAGGAGGCGGCTCGTGCGTCCGCGAAGCGCCTGGGCGTCGACGCGATCGGCCTCTACCAGTACCACCGGCCCGACCCGGCGGTCCCCTACGCCGACTCGATCGGCGCGCTGGCCGAGCTGCTCGACGAGGGCGTCGTCCTGCGCGCGGGCATCTCGAACGCCGACCCGGATCAGATCCGCGAGGCGCACGGCATCCTCGGCGAGCGCCTGGTCTCGGTGCAGAACCAGTTCTCGCCGTCGTTCCGCTCCAGCGAGCCGGAGCTCGAGCTCTGCGCCGAGCTGGGACTGGCGTTCCTGCCGTGGAGCCCGCTCGGCGGCATCTCCTCGGCGGGCGAGCTCGGCTCGCGCTACTCCGCGTTCGCGGCGGTCGCCGAGGCCCGCGGAGTGACGCCGCAGGTCGTCTGCCTCGCCTGGGAGCTGGCGAAGGCCCCGGTCGTGCTGCCGATCCCGGGCGCCTCCCGCCCCGAGAGCATCCGCGACTCCGCCACGGCGGCCGACCTGGAGCTCACGGCCGAGGAGCTGGCCTCGCTCGACTGATTCGGTTCCCCACGCAGGAAGGATCTCGTTCCGGCCCCCGCCCGACGCGGATCGGCCCACGCCGGAACGGATCCTTCCTGCGTTCTGAACACGACCGGCGTCAGACCGCGTCCTCCAGCGGCTGAGGCAGCGCGGCGACGAACGCCCGGGCTGCGGCGCTCGGCCGCTCCGGCACCGCCACCATCGTCCGCCACACCAGCAGCGGATCGGCGAGCGCCACCGCCCGCAGCCCGGCCGGGCGCTTCTCGGCGAAGTGCGCCGGCACGACCGCGATCCCCATGCCGTACTCGACCAGGTCGAGCAGCGTGTGCACGTCGTTCACCTCGAGCTCGACCTCGAATGCGAGACCGTGCGCCGCGAACGCCCGCGCCGCGAGGTGGCTCGCCGCCCAGTGCTCCTGCAGCCCCACGATCGTCTCGCCCGCCAGGTCCGGGATGCGGCAGCCGACGCGGCTCGCGAGCGGGTGACCCGGGCGCACGAGCACCGCGAATCCCTCGCTCGCCAGCGGCATCGTCCGCACGCCGCCCGGCACTGCTCCGATGTCGGCCACCAGCGCCAGGTCGAGGCGGCCGGCGGCGACGGAGTCGAGCAGCGTGCCGGACCCCTCGTGGATCAGCCGCAGCGCGACTCCCGGGTGCTGCTCGCGGAAGGTCGCGAGCTCGCGCGGCAGGTGCACGCCGCCGAGGCACTCCTCCGTGCCCACCGCGAGGCTCCCGCGGAGCACCCCCTGGACGGCGAGCACCGCGTCGCGGGCGGCGAGCGCGCTGGCGACCGAGCGCTCCGACTCCGCGAGCATCGCCCGGCCGGCCGGCGTCAGCTCGACCCGGCGCGTGCTGCGGGTGAAGAGGGGGCTGCCCAGCTCGCTCTCGAGCGCGCGGATCGACGCCGAGAGCCCCGACTGCGAGATCTGCAGGGCGCTCGCGGCGCGGGTGAAGTGCTGCTCCTTCGCGACGGCGAGGAAGTGTTCGAGCTGACGCAGTTCCATGGGTCCATCCTCGTCGCGCGGGCGGAGGAGCGGGGACCGGACGCGGCAGTCCGCAGCGGCTGCTCGGCCGCCGGGTGCGGAGGCGTCCGGCGGGCACGGCGGCAGCAGGAGGGAGCCGCCGGCTCGGCTCAGGCGTCGGCGGACGAGATCGCGAGGACGATCGCCGTCAGCGTCGTCCGGAGGCGCTCGAGCGACTCGGCCTCCGATTCGTCCTCGAGGATCGACTGCTTCACCGCGTCGTCGTAGCCCGCGACCAGCAGGCGCACGGCCGTCGTCGGCTCGAGCGAGAACTCGCGGCGGACCTGGCGCAGCGCCCCGTGCACGATCTGGACGAGCGAGGCGTCGAAGCCGGCCCGGAAGTCGCGGTACTGCGGAGCGATCCGCGGGTCGCGCAGCGCGAGCAGCTCGAACTCCGACTCGACCACGCACCAGCGGCGGTTGTCGGTGGCCGGCCCCTGGAGGAAGTCGAGGATGACCACGGCCAGCGTCTCGGCCGTCAGCGGCTCGTCGGCCGAGACGACGCGCGGGATCGTGCGGTCCATCTGCTCGACGAGGGCGGTCACCCGGGCGCCGTTCTCCCGCTCCATCAGCGCGAAGAACAGCTCCTCCTTGGTGGAGAAGTTGGAGTAGAAGGCGCCGCGCGAGAAGCCGGCGCGCTCGCAGATCTGCTCGACGGACGCGCTGTGCACGCCCGTCTCGGCGAAGACGTCATAGGCCGCGTCGAGCAGGCGCTCGCGGGTGCGGCCGCGGCGGGAGGTCTCGGGAGGGGTGGAGTCGATCGCCGTCATCGCCAGCCTCCTGCCCGTCCTGTCAACACCTTCGACGCTGTTCACCTTATCCGATACATTCACGTATCGAATACGGTCCTGTATCGGATACGCTCGTGTATCGGAGCCCCGCTCCGCCCTGGTACAGAGACGTATCGCCATCCTCCCCACCCATCGTCAGGAGACCGCGTGTCGTCGCTGCTCTACCGTCTCGGTCGTCGCGTGTACCGCGCCCACCGCCTCGTCGCCGTCCTGTGGCTGCTGATCGTGGTGGCGGGCGGAGGAGGGGCGCTGCTGCTCAACCAGGGCACCGACAACACGTTCTCCATCCCGGGCACGCAGTCGCAGACCGCCCTCGACCAGCTCGAGCGCACCTTCCCCCAGGTCAGCGGCACGTCCGCGCGGTACGTGGTCGTCGCGCCCGACGGAGGCAGCGTCCAGGACGCCGACGTGAAGGGCCCGGTCGCCGACGCAGTCGCCGCGCTCGGCGACGTCGACGAGGTCGCGGCCGTCACGGACCCCTACTCCGACAGCGTCTCCGGCACGATCTCCGACGCCGGGAACGCCCTCGTCATCACCGCGCAGATGGACGGCTCCGCCACCACCACGAGCCCCGAGAGCCGCGACGCGCTGAAGGCCGAGGCGACGACCCTCCAGGACGCGCTGCCCGCCGGCTCCGTGGTCTCGCTCGGCGGCGACCTCTTCGCCCAGAACCTCCCCGGCGTGACCATCACCGAGGCCATCGGCCTGGTGGTCGCCCTCGTCGTCCTCGTGCTCACCTTCGGCTCGTTCCTGGCCGCCGGCATGCCGCTGGTCACCGCGCTGCTCGGCGTCGCCCTCTCGATGTCGGCGATCTTCATCGCCACCCGCTTCGCCTCGATCTCCTCGACCACGCCGCTCCTGGCGCTGATGCTGGGCCTGGCGGTCGGCATCGACTACGCCCTCTTCATCATCAGCCGCCACCAGGACCAGCTGAAGCAGGGCATGGACCCGGAGGAGTCGACCGCGCGAGCGACCGCGACCGCGGGCTCCGCCGTCGTCTTCGCGGGCCTGACCGTGATCATCGCGCTCGTCGGCCTCTCGGTCGCGGGCATCCCGTTCCTCACCACGATGGGCGTCGCGGCGGCGGGCGGAGTCGCGATCGCCGTGGTCATCGCGCTCACCCTGACCCCCGCCCTCCTCGGCTTCGCCGGGGCGCGGCTGCGCCCCAAGGAGCGCCGCGCGAAGAAGAGGGCCGCGAAGGCCGCCGCCGCCGCGGGCACCCACGTCGACACCGAGGCTCACGAGGAGGCGGCCACCGCCTCCCCCGGCGGCCACGTGCACGCCGAGGTCCCGCGCGGGTTCTTCCGCGGCTGGGTCCGGGTCGTCACGCGGTTCCCGATCGTGACGATCATCGCGGTGATCGGCGTGCTCGGCGTCGCGAGCATCCCGGCGCTCAGCCTCCGCCTCGCCCTGCCGGACGCGGGCTACCAGGCCGAGGGCACGCCCGCGCGCACCACCTACGACCTGCTCGCCGAGAACTTCGGCGCCGGCTACAACGGCCCGCTCATCGTCACCGGGACGATCATCGGCTCGACCGATCCGCTCGGCCTCATGGACGACCTCAAGGGCGAGATCGAGAAGCTCGACGGAGTCGCCTCGGTGCCGCTCGCGACGCCCAACGAGACCGCCGACACCGGCATCATCCAGGTGATCCCCGAGGGCGGCCCCGACTCCGAGGCCACCAAGGCGCTGGTCGCCGAGATCCGCGACAAGCACGACTACTTCCAGCAGGAGTACGGCGTCGACCTCGCGGTGACCGGCCAGACCGCGGTCGGGATCGACATCTCGGACACGCTCGCCAAGGCCCTCCTGCCGTTCGGCCTGCTCGTCGTGGGCCTGTCGCTGGTGCTGCTGACGATGGTGTTCCGCTCGCTCTGGGTGCCGATCAAGGCGACGCTGGGCTACCTGCTGTCCGTCGGCGCGTCCTTCGGCGCCGTGGCGGCGGTGTTCGAGTGGGGATGGTTCTCGGACGCGCTGCACGTCGACAAGACGGGCCCGATCATCAGCTTCATGCCGATCATCCTGATGGGCGTGCTCTTCGGCCTCGCGATGGACTACGAGGTGTTCCTGGTCTCGCGGATGCGCGAGGACTACGTGCACGGGAGGCCGGCGCGCGCCGCCGTCGAGTCGGGCTTCGTCGGCTCGGCCAAGGTGGTCACGGCCGCCGCGGTCATCATGTTCTCGGTCTTCGCCGCCTTCGTGCCGGAGGGGGACACCAACATCAAGCCGATCGCGCTCGGGCTCGCCGTGGGCGTCTTCGTCGACGCGTTCATCGTGCGGATGACGCTGGTGCCCGCCGTGCTGCACCTGCTCGGCGACCGCGCCTGGCACATGCCGCGCTGGCTCGACCGCGTCCTGCCGTCCTTCGACGTCGAGGGCGAGGGCCTCACGAAGGAGCTCGCGCTGGCCGACTGGCCGGAGCCCGGATCCACCGACGTGATCGCGGCGGAGGACCTCCGCCTCGACGGACCCGACGGCCCCGTCTACAGCGGCGTCTCGCTGCGGGTCGCGCCCGGCTCCTCCCTCGTGGTCCACGGGCCGCACCGCTCCGGCCGCACCGCGCTGCTGCTGAGCATCGCCGGCCGGCTCGCCCCCGACTCCGGGCGCCTGAAGGTCGCGGGCCTGGTCGTGCCGATCCGCTCCGCCGCCGTGCGCGGCCGAGTCGGGCTGGTGCGCCTCGCCGGAGCCGCCGACCCCGTCGCCGACGTCCGGTCGGCCCTGGAGTCGGCCCCGCCGATCCTGGTGCTCGACGACCTCGACACGGTCACCGACCCGCAGCTGCGCAGTGCGATCCGGGCCGAGCTCGACGCCGCCCGCGCCGCCGACGACGCGTTCACCGTGGTCGCCTCCTCCGTCGACGCCGAGGCGCTCGACGACCTCCTCCCCTCCGACCGCGGCGTGCTCGCGGTCTCGCCCGCGGCCGAGCGCCGCGCGATCGCAAAGGTCCTCTGACAGATGGCTCTCCTCTCCCTCGAACGCCCCCGCGGCGTCAAGAAGGTGTCCTGGCTGACCCTTCTCGGGATCGTCCTGGTCCCCCTTGTCATCGGCGGCCTCCTGGTGTGGGCGCTCTGGAACCCGACCGAGCGCCTCGACACGATCACGGCCGCCGTGGTCAACGAGGACACTCCGGTCGAGATCAACGGGCAGACCGTGCCGCTCGGCCGCCAGCTCGCGGCCGGCCTCGTGACGGGCGGCACCGACTCCGCGAGCTCGGACGCCCCCTCCGCCACCCCCTCGGCGAGCGCGACCCCGTCGGCGAGCGCGACCCCGGTGCCCAACGTCTCCGGCTCGGACTCGACGGGCAACTTCACCTGGGTCCTCACCGACAAGGACGACGCCGCGAAGGGCCTCGCCGACGGCAGCTACGCGACCGTCGTGACGATCCCCTCGTCCTTCTCCGCCGCCGCCACCTCGTACTCGGGCGACGCCGCGGAGGCGACGAAGGCGACCATCGACATCGCCACCAGCGAGAAGGCCAAGCTCGTCGACGACGCCATCTCGGCGACCGTCACCAGCACCGCCACCTCGCTGCTCAACACGCAGCTGACCACGGCCTACCTCGAGAACGTCTACGTCGGCTTCAACACCCTCAACGAGCAGATCGGCCAGGCGGCCGAGGGCGCGGGCACGCTCGCCGACGGCGCCGACCAGCTCGGCACCGGCGCCTCCACCCTCGCCGACGGTACGAGCAGCCTCGCCGACGGGATCGACGAGCTCGCCACCGGCGCCTCCTCGCTCTCGGACGGCGTCGGGCAGATCGGCACCGGAGCCTCGTCCCTCGCCGACGGCGTGGGGCAGCTCGGCACCGGGGCCTCCGACCTCTCCGGCGGAGTCGCGCAGCTGGCCACCGGCGCGCGCGGCGTCGCCGGCGGAGTGGGACAGCTCGCGACGGGCGCCCGCGACTCGGCGACCGGCGCGACCGCGCTGCAGGGCGGCGCCTCCGACCTGGCCGACGGGCTCGACCAGCTGCGGGAGGGAGTGGTGAGGACCGGCGACGGGACTCAGCAGGTCGCCGCCCTCAGCGCCGGCGCCGCCGCCGCCACCGCGCAGACGTTCGCCGGCCTCTCGACCGTCCTCGAGTCCTGCACGACCGCGGAGTGCATCGCGGCGAAGGCGGTCCTCGCCTCGACGAGCGGGCCCACCGGAGCCGTGACCCTCACCGAGCAGACCGCGGGAGCCGTCGCCGGGATCGACGCGGGCATCCGCCTCGGAGGCGACGGGCAGCCCTCGCTGATCGACGGGGTCGGGCAGTCCGCCACCGGCGCGCGCACTCTCTCGGGAGGCATCGGACAGCTGTCCGCCGGCCTGACGCAGCTCGCCGACGGCGCGGACACCGCCGCGGGGGGCGCGTCTCAGCTCGCCGACGGCGCCGACACCACGGCGGCGGGAGCGGCGCAGCTCGCGACCGGCGCGACCACCGCCGCGGGCGGCGCCCGCGACCTCGCGACCGGAGCGACCACCGCCGCGGGGGGCGCCGCCGACCTCGCCACGGGAGCCTCCTCCGCCGCCGACGGAGCCGACCAGCTCGCCGACGGCGCGAGCGGGGTCTCGGACGGCGCCGTGCAGCTCGCCGACGGCACCCGCACGCTCGCCACCGGGCTCGACGCGGCCGTCGCTCAGCTCCCGACCTACACCGAGTCGGAGTCGACCAACCTGGCCGACGTCGTCTCGGACCCGGTCGAGAACGCGAGCAGCGCGACCGACCTGTTCGGAGCCTCCAGCGTCCCGTTCTTCGCGACCATCGCCCTCTGGCTCGGCGCCCTCGCGACGTTCCTGGTGCTCGCCGCGTTCTCGCACCGCGCGCTCTCCTCGACCCGCTCCTCCGCGGCGCTCGCCCTCTCCTCCTACGTGCCGGCGCTCGTGATCGGCGTGGTGCAGGGGCTCGCGGTCGCGATCGTGATGAGCGGGGTCGCGGGGCTGGAGCCGGGCCGCTGGGTCGGCTTCGCCCTCCTGGCGATGCTCACCGGCGCCTCGTTCGCCGCAGTGAACCAGGGGCTGGTCGCCCTGCTCGGCGGGATCGGCCGCTTCCTCGCGATGGTCGCGGCGGTGATCGGGCTCGGCGCGGGCATCATCTCGACGGTCCCCGGGCTGTTCGACGACGTGCTCGGGTTCCTGCCGCTCTCGGCGGCGCAGAACGCGCTGTCCGGAGTGGTCGAGGGCACCGACGGCACGGCCGGCGCCGTCGTCGGCCTGGTGATCTGGCTGCTGTTCGGCCTGCTGCTCACGGTCGCCGCGATCGCCCGCCGCAGGGTCGTCTCGGTCCGCGCCCTGCACCGCACCGCCGAGGCGTAGGCCGCGCCTCGCGCCACTCCTCCCCCGAACCGGGGACGGGTGGCGCGAGGATCGCGCCACCGACGCGCCTGTCCGGGCGACCGGCCCCGGCCGGGGCTAGCCTGACGCGATGGAGTCGGAACCGATGGCGATCCGGACGCGACGGGTGCACGGCCCGTCGGTCCTGCGGCGCCTCCGCGCCCTCCTCCTGCGGCTCCTCGGCGCCGGCCTCACGGCCGTGCTCATCCCGTTCGCCGTCCTCGCGGACCGCCGCGGCATCCTCGACGAGTCGGTGCTCGCGCTCGGGCTCCTCGCCCTCACCGTCGTCATCGGGCTGGTCTCGGCGGTCTCGCTCTTCGTCGTCTCCCCCACCCGCGTGATGACGACCGAGACGCAGGTCGTGCTGATGCGCGGCCGCCGCCGCCGCGAGCAGTGGCCCCGCCGGTCGGTCCGCTTCCTCGAGTCCGCCGACGGCGACGGCTTCGTCGCCTGGTGCCGCGGCGACGGAGTCGAGGTCCGCTGCGCGCACTTCCGCCCGGAGGACCTCGCCGCCCTGCTCGCCGACCTCGGCGCCGCCGCCCGCGTCCGCGACGCTCTGCCGCCCGCTCTGGCCGGGCCCGCCTCGGCCGTCCGCTTCCGGCCGCACCGTGCTCCGCTCCGGCGCCGGGCGGTCGCCCTGGTCGTCGTCGCCACGGAGGCGTTCGCCGCCGGCGTCCTGGCCGTCGCCCTCGCGGGATCCCCGTCGGGCGACCGCGCGCAGATCGCGCTGGGGGCGGTCGTCGTGGCGCTCTCCCTCCCGCTCGGGCTGGTCGCCGCGCGGCTGGCGCTGAGGCCCGGGCTGCCCGGCTCGATCGTGGTGTCGGAGTCGGCCATCCAGATCGACGGGCTGATCTTCCCGCTCGAGGCCCTGCGCTCGGTCGTCGCCTCGAGCCCGACGGGGAGCCGGGGCCTCCGGCTGACCCTCACCGAGACCAACGGCCGCATCACGGAGGTCCCCCTCGGGCTCCGGGTGCCGACGCTGCGGCGCGACCAGCTCTTCCCCGACTACCCGCTGCTGCTCGGCGTGCTGCGCGAGCGCACGGCGGGGCTGCTGCGGATCGAGGGCTGAGGCTCAGTCCTCGGCGCCGTCGGCGATGCGCTGGTGGTGGTGGATGACCTCCGCGACGATGAAGCCGAGGAACTTCTCGGCGAACGCCGGGTCGAGGTGGGACTCCTCGGCGAGCGCCCGCAGCCGCGCGATCTGGCGGGCCTCGCGCTCGAGGTCCGCGGCGGGCAGCCCGTGCGCGGCCTTCAACCGGCCGACCTTCTGCGTGAACTTGAAGCGCTCGGCGAGCAGGTGGATCAGCGCCGCGTCGATGTTGTCGATGCTCTGACGGATCTGCACGAGCTCGGCCCGCGCCTGGGACTCCTCGTGCGACGGCTCCTCGTGCGACAGCTCCTCGGTCATGCCCCGACCCTAACGGACCGCCCCCGGACGCGACGACGGCCCCTGCCCGGAGTCCGGGAGGGGCCGTCGAGAGGGCTCGGTCAGTCGACCAGGTTGATCTGCACAGGGATGTTGCCGCGGGTGGCGTTGGAGTACGGGCAGAGCTGGTGCGCCGCATCGGCGACCTTCTGCGCGTCCTCGGAGCTCGCCTTCGGCACGTAGACGTCGAGCTCGACCGAGAGGCCGAAGCCGTCGGAGTCGTTCTTCCCGATCGAGACGCTGGCCGAGACGGCCGCGTCGGTCGTGTCGATCTTCAGCTGGCGACCGGCGCCGTGCAGGGCGCTGAGGAAGCAGGCGGAGTAGCCGGCCGCGAACAGCTGCTCGGGGTTGGTCCCCTCTCCGGAGCCGCCGAGCTCCTGCGGGGCTCGAGTGTCGAGGTCGAGTCGGTCGTCCTCGGTGCGGACGTGGCCGTCGCGTCCTCCACCGGAGGCGTGGGCGATGGCGGTGTAGAGAGCATCCATCCCCCCATCCCACCACTCGGCCGCCGTGAGTCGGGTGAACGCGGGATGCACGTCCGTGCGTTCTCCCGGGAATCCCCCTCGGGAACGCTCCGGGGAGCGTCAAGCCCCTCCCCCTCGGCGCCCTCCGGGTGTGCGGTGGAGGGACACCGACCCCGACCGGCGCGAGCCGGAGAACGGACACGAGCATGCGAGCACTCACCTGGCAGGGCATCGAGAAGGTCTCGGTCGAGACCGTCCCCGACCCCCGCATCCAGCAGCCGACCGACGCGATCGTCCGGATCACCTCGACCGCGATCTGCGGCTCCGACCTGCACCTCTACCGCCTCCTCGGGCCCTACCTCGACCGCGGCGACGTGCTCGGCCACGAGCCCATGGGCGTCGTCGAGGAGGTGGGCTCCGGGATCACCACGCTGAAGGTCGGAGACCGGGTCGTCGTCCCGTTCACCATCGCCTGCGGCGAGTGCTTCATGTGCCGCCGCGGGCTGCAGTCGCAGTGCGAGACGACGCAGGTCACGGAGTACGGCTCGGGAGCGTCGCTCTTCGGCTACACGAAGATGTACGGCCAGGTCCCCGGCGGACAGGCCGAGCTGCTCCGCGTGCCGCTGGCCGACTACAACACGATCGTCGTCGGCACGGATCTGCCGGACGAGCGCTACCTGTTCCTCAGCGACATCGTGCCCACCGCCTGGCAGGGCGTGGAGTACGCGCAGGTGCCCGACGGCGGGACCCTGGTCGTCTTCGGCCTCGGCCCGGTCGGCCAGTTCGCCGCGCGGATCGGCGCCCACCGCGGCTACCGCGTCCTCGCCGTGGAGCCCGTGGCCGAGCGGCGCGCGATGGCCGAGCGGTACGGCGTCGAGACGTTCGACCTGTCCGACGACATCACCGCCCAGCTGCGCGACCTCACGGACGGGCGCGGCCCCGACTCCGTCGTCGACGCGGTCGGCATGGAGGCGCACGGCTCGCCGGTCGGCTCGTTCGCGCAGTCGATGGCGGGGCTCCTGCCCGATCCGATCGCCCGCAAGGCGATGGACACGGTCGGCGTCGACCGGCTCGCCGCGGTCCACGCCTCCCTCGACCTGGTCCGCCGCGGCGGCACCGTCTCGCTGAGCGGGGTCTACGGCGGAGAGGCCGACCCGATGCCGCTGAAGTCGATGTTCGACAAGCAGGTGACGGTGCGGATGGGCCAGTGCAACGTGAAGCGCTGGATCGACGACCTGCTGCCGCTGGTGGAGGACTCCACCGATCCGCTCGGCGTGATGGACCTCGTCACCCACCGGGCCCCGCTCGAGGATGCTCCGGCGCTCTACGAGACCTTCCAGAAGAAGGAGGACGGCTGCATCAAGGTCGTCCTGCACCCCTAGCGGGGAACGGCGAAGGCGGCGCCCCCCGAGGGGAGCGCCGCCTTCGCGGTACTGCCGAGACCTACTTGAAGACGTCCTTGACGTCCTCGCCGGCCTTCTTGGCCGAGGCCGCGGCCTGGTCCTTCTGGCCTTCGGCCTTCAGGCTCTCGTCGCCCTTGTGGTCGCCGATCGCTTCCTTCGCCTTGCCGGCGATGTCCTGCGCGGCGTTCTTGATCTTGTCATCGAGCCCCATGGTGGTGCCTCCTTCGCTGATCGTTGGCACGACCGTAGGACCGGGAACTGCCCGCTTCCTGGGAGTCGGAAGGGGCTTGCCCGGGCGCCCGCTGGACTGTCATGATTCGCGCCCTCGACCGGCGACGGCCGGCCGAGGGCGCGGGATCAGGTCGCCGGAGTGGCGGACTCGGACGGGGCCGACTGCGAGGGCGCGTTCGTGGGCGTCTGCGTCGATCCGTCGTCGGCGCTGGTGGGCACCGCGCTCCCCGACTGGTTCGGCGTCTGGGCGTCGCCGGTGCAGCCGGCCAGGAGGCCGATCGTCAGGGCGGAGGCGCCGAGCGCCCCGAGGACCCGTGCGGCGCTCACTTGCCCGTCACCGCGTCCTTGACGGCCCCCACGGCCTTCTCGACGATGTTCGGCTTCGGGTCGGTTCCGTAGAAGCGCTCGTCCGGCTGGGTGGGAGGGGGCATCGGGACGCTGCCGCCGGGCTCGGCGGCCCGGTAGCTGAACTCGCCCTTGCCGTCGGGGGTCGGCCCCGAGGCCCAGCTGCCCTCAGAAGCCGCCGCTCCGTCCGAGAAGTTGATGTACTCGTACGACACGGAGCGCTCCTCCTTCGAGATCGGGAAGTTCGAGGGCACGGGCAGGTCCTCGCGACCCTCGGCGCGCAGTTCGGCCGCCGCCGCGATCCACTGGTTCTGGTGCATGGTGTCGCGGGCCAGGAGGAACGACAGGAGGTCGCGCACGCCGTGGTCGTCGGTCATGTGGTAGAGCCGGGCGACCTGGAGGCGGCCCTGCATCTCGGCGTTCGCGTTGGCGGTGAAGTCGGCCAGCAGGTTGCCGCTGGCGGTGATGTAAGAGCCCTGCCACGGGTTGCCCATGCTGTCGACGGGGCGCACGCCGGCGCCGGCCACGATGGCGTGCTGCACATCGGAGCCGCCGATGACCGCCGCGAGCACGGGGTCCTTCTTCATCGCGTCCTCGGACTGCTCGACCGGGGCCTTCTCGAGCAGCTGGGCGATCATCACGGCGATCATCTCGACGTGGCCGAACTCCTCGGCGCCGATGCCGAAGAGCAGGGCCCGGTACTTGCCCGGGTCGTGGGCGTTCCAGGCCTGGAAGCCGTACTGCATCGCCACGGTGATCTCGCCGTACTGGCCGCCGAGCACCTCCTGGAAGCGGCGGGCGAAGACCGCGTCGGGCTTCGAGGGAGTGGCCGTGAACTGGAGTTCCTGACGGTGGAAGAACATGACTGGTTGCCTTTCCGGGGTAGCCGGGCGGATCCGGGTGCGGACGTCCGATGTCTGTCCTCTCGACGCTAAGGATCCCCATTCGCAGGTCAGAAGGGGCTTGACGCGGCAGCGGAGCAGTCGATCCACGGGCCCTCGGGTCCCGCCCTCGTGGGCGCGGGATGGTAGCCCCATCGGGGGGTCAGCCGCTATGCCCTTCCCGGTACTCGAGGGCCGCAACAGACTGGCGACGCCGGCACGCATTCATTTCCCCACTCGATCCTGGAAGGGACAGACGATGTCGAACATCGATCCCGCTTCACCTCCGTTCGGAGACGGCGCCGCGAACTCCGGCGCGACCGAGACCCCCATCGACAGCGGGGCGCACGTCGCCTCCACCGGCACCTCCTCCGGCTCCTCCACGGGTGGCGCAGCCGACTCCGCGAAGGAGAAGGCCAGTGCCGCCGCCGGTACCGCCAAGGACCAGGCCGGCGCCGTCGCAGGCGACGCCAAGCAGGCCGCCGGCGAGGTGCTCTCGACCGGCAAGGACGAGGCCGCCAACGTGGTCCAGGAGGCGAAGGTCCAGGTCCGCGACCTCTACGAGCAGGGTCGCACCCAGTTCACCGAGCAGGCCCACGCGCAGAAGGAGAACGCTGCCAAGGGCGCCCGCGCCTTCAGCGACGACCTGACCGCGCTGGCCAACGGCGAGGGCGGCAGCGACAACGCCGCGGCGAAGCTCGTCTCGCAGGCCGCCACCCGCGTGCAGGGTGTGGCGTCGTGGCTCGAGAACCGCGACCCCTCCGAGCTCCTCGACGACGTCCGCGCGTTCGCCCGCCGCCGTCCGGGCGCCTTCATCCTCATCGCCGCGGCGACGGGACTCGTCGGCGGGCGCCTCATCCGCGCCCTGACCGCTGAGGCGAAGGACGAGAAGGAGGCGACGAGCACCCGCACCGACGGGCCCGAGTTCGACGCCCCCGCCTCGACCACTGCGTACTCCGACGCCTCCGCGTACGACGCGCCCGTCGCGTCGACCTACGGCACCGTCGGCTCGAGCTCCCTCGAGCGCGACTACGCGCCGACCGAGCCCGTCGCCGACCCGCTCGACGGCGGCTTCCCGAACGGCGGCCGGCTGTGACCGACCCGACGGGCGTCCACCGCTCGACGGAGACGCCCGACCAGCGGGCCGGGTCGACGTCGCTGGGCGATCTGCTCGGCGAGGTCTCGCGCGACCTCTCCACCCTGATCCGTCAGGAGATGGCCCTCGCGAAGGCCGAGCTCAAGGAGTCCGCCGGCAAGGCGGGCAAGGGAGCGGGCCTCCTCGGCGGGGCGGGCTACGCCGCGCTGATGGCCGTGCTCTTCCTCTCGATCGCCCTCTGGTGGGGCCTGGGCACTCTGATCGGCAACGGCTGGTCCGGAGTGGTCGTGGCCGTCATCTGGGCGATCGTGGCCGCGATCCTCTACGCGGTGGGCCGCAAGAGCCTGAAGCAGGTCGACGGCGCTCCCGAGACGGTCGACTCCCTCAAGAAGATTCCCGACACCCTCAAGCCGAACGGGGCAGGACGATGACGTACGACGCAGGACAGAACAAGACACCCGAGGAGATCCGGGCGGACATCGAGCGCACGCGCCTCGAGCTCGGCGGCGACGTCGACGCGCTGGCCGAGAAGGTCAGCCCGTCCGCCATCGCGCAGCGTCAGACCGACAAGGTCAAGTCGGCCGTGGGCTCCGTCCGCGACCGCGTGATGGGCTCGGCGCACGACGCGTCCGACTCGCTCTCGAGCGGTGCGGGCTCGGCGAAGGCCAAGGCGGAGGGCAACCCGTTCGCCGTGGGGCTCATCGCCCTCGGCGCCGGACTCCTCGTCGCCTCGCTCATCCCCGCCTCCAGCAAGGAGAAGGAGGCGGCGAGCCGCGTCAAGGAGCAGGCCCAGCCGGTCGTCGACAAGGTGACCGACGCGGCCAAGGAGGCGGCGAGCGAGCTCCGCGAGCCCGCGCAGCAGGCCTTCGCCTCCGTCAAGGAGACCGCGGCCGACGCCGCGCAGAACGTCAAGGAGGCGGGCACCTCCGCCACCGACGACGTGAAGGACTCGGCCCGCGAGGCCAAGCACGCCGTCCAGGAGGACGTGCAGCACTGATCCGTCGGCGCTGACAGGGCGGTGGGCCTCCGGGCCCGCCGCCCTTCGTCGTGCCGCCGGGAATACGCCGCCGCCCGCGCTCCTTGCCCTCCGTATGCGATCGATCATCTACTCCCGCACCGGCGACTCCTCCGTCCTCTCCCTCGTCGACCGGGAGGAGCGGGCGCCGGGCGCCGGCGAGGTCCGCGTCCGCGTCCTGGCCTCGGGCGTGAATCCGACCGACTGGAAGGCGCGCGCCGACGGCGACCTCGCGTTCGACGAGGTCGTGCCGAACCAGGACGGCGCCGGAGTCGTCGACGCCGTCGGCGAGGGCGTCGAGGGCCTGACGGTCGGCGACCGGGTCTGGATGTACCTGTCCGCGCACCGCCGCCCCACCGGCACCGCGCAGGAGTCGGCGGTGCTCGCCGCCGAGCACGTCGTGCGCCTGCCCGAGGGCGTCGGCACCGACGTCGCCGCGAGCCTCGGCGTCCCCGCGATGACCGCCCACCGCGCCCTCACCGTGCACGAGCACGGCCCCTCCCGCCTCGCACCCGGCGCCCTCGCCGGCCGCACCGTCCTGGTCCAGGGCGGCGCCGGAGCCGTCGGGCACGCCGCCGTCCAGCTCGCGGTCTGGGCCGGCGCGACCGTCATCGCGACGGTGAGCAGCGACTCCAAGGAGCGGCTCGCCCGTGCGGCCGGCGCGCAGCACGTGCTGCAGTACCCGGACGCCGCGCTCGCCGACCGGATCCGCGAGCTCGCCCCCGAGGGCGTCGAGCACGTGGTCGAGGTGGCCCCGGCCCAGAACGCCGCGCTCGACGTCGAGGTGCTCGCCAACCACGGCAGCATCGGCTACTACGCGAACAACAACGGCGACGAGTTCACCGTGCCGATCGTCGCGAGCTTCGCGAAGAACGCCCGCTGGCAGGGCCTGCTGCTCTACACCGTGGGCGAGGAGGCGCTGCAGGCCGCGGCCGAGGACATCACCGCGGCGCTCGTCGACGGCGCCCTCCCGGTGGGCGAGGAGGCGGGACTCCCGCTGACCTGGTTCCCCCTCGAGGAGACCGCGGCCGCCCACGACGCGGTCGAGCAGGGCACGACGGGCAAGGTGCTCATCCGCGTCGCGGAGTGACCGGGCGGGCGCGCCTCGGCTGCGCGCCCGGCCGGATCAGCCCCGGAGCGGGGGCGAGCCCGGGACGGTCGAGCGGTCGGCCAGGCCGGCCACGAGCTCGGCGAGCGCCTCCTCCGCCGTGCGGGTCGGCGCCCAGCCGAGCTCCGCGCGGGCGCGCTCGGTCGACATGACCGGGATGTTGCCCGCGATGTCGAGCCAGCCCGCGTCCGTGCGCTGGAGGCGCAGGTGCCAGGTCGCGGTGACGACGGAGCGGAGCAGCCCGAACGGCACCGTGACCAGGCGGGCGCCGAAGGCGCGTGCCAGCCGCTCCGGAGTGAGGACCGGCTCGGCCGCGATGTTGAAGGCTCCGCCGGCGCGCCGGTCGAGCACGCGCCAGAAGGCGTCGGCCACGTCGTCGGCGTGCACGCCCTGGAAGACGATGCTCCTCGGAAGCGGCAGGACCGGGATCCGGACCGCCTTCAGCCACCGCGTCGGGTAGTGGGGGCCCGCGAACAGCCCGGCGATCTCGGTCGCCGCTCCGCGCTGGAAGACGAGCCCCGGGCGCAGGCGCGTGACGACGATCTCCGGGTGCTGCTCCTCGAAGACGTCGAGCTGCCGTTCGTTCGCGGCCTTGTGGCGGCTGTAGGTCGAGGTGTGCAGGCCGCCCGTGGGCCAGTCCTCGGTCACCCGGACCGACTTCGGCGCCGCGCTGTAGGCGCCCACGGACGAGGCGACGGCGACCTGGCCGACTCCCGCGGCGGCGACGGCCTCGAGCACGGCCGCAGTGCCTCCGACGTCGACCAGCCGCTGGAACGGCTCGTCGTGGCTGGGCTGCAGCGCCCAGGCCAGGTGCACGACGGCGTCGACGCCGGCGAAGGCCTCGCGGAGCCGCCGCGGTGCGACGCTCGACGCGAGGTCGATCTCGACCCAGCGCACCTCGCGGTACTCCTCCGAGCGGAGCCGAGGGGCCCGGCGGGCGATGCCCACGATCTCTTCCACCCCGGCCTCGCCGTGCAGGCGCCGCAGCAGCGCCGTCCCCAGGTTGCCGGTCGCTCCGACGATCGCGATCCGCATGGCGTCATCCCTCCGGGAGCGGCGCACGCCGGCCCCCTCCTCCGAGGCTAGGCAGGGGCGCCGCCGGGGAGGAGCCGCTTGACAGCGGGGACGACGGGACGCTCGACGGCGGCCGGCGGAGGGAACGCTCCTCCCCAGGCCGGATCCGGCCTAGACCACGGCGGGAGCGGGCGCATCCCCCCGCGCGCCCGGCCACCGGTCCCTAGCCTGGGACGATGCTGCCGACACCGCCCCGCCGCGTCCTCCCCGTGCGACACGAGGTCGAGGGCGTCACGCTGCGGACGGTCGACACCGGTCCGGCCGGAGCGGGCGCCGTGTTCGTCCTGATCCACGGGATCGGGATGTCGCACCACACCTTCTCGCCGCTCGCCGCCCGCCTGAAGCGGCACGGCCGGGTGATCGGCGTCGACCTCGCCGGCTTCGGCGCGAACGGGCGCCCGCGGCGGAGGGTCGGCCTCGAGGACCACGCGCGGCAGGTCGAGCAGGTCCTCCGCGGACTGGGCGTCTCGCGCGCGGTCGTCGTCGGGCACTCGATGGGGTCGCAGGTGGCGGTCGAGCTGGGGCTGCGCGCGCCCGGGCTTGTCGACGGCGCGGTGCTCATCGGGCCGGTGGTGGATCCGCAGCGGCCGGGAGCGGTCCGCCAGGGGCTCGCGCTGCTGCGCGACTGCCTCGGCGAGCCGGTGGGCGTCGACGCGATCCTGCTGGCCGACTACCTGCGCGGCGGCCTGCGCTGGTACCTGCGCCAGCTGCCCGAGATGCTGCGGCATCCGGTGCAGGAGCGAGTCGCCCGGCTGGAGGTGCCGGTCCTCGTCGCCCGCGGCCGCGACGATCCGATCGCCACCCGGGACTGGTGCGAGCGGCTCACGGCCCGCGCGCGCGAGGGGCGGCTCGTCGAGTTCGCCGGCTCGCGCCACGTCGTCCCCCGCACCGAGCCGGGAGCGCTCGCCCGCGAGATCCTCCGCTTCGCCGCCGCCCTCGGCGAGAGTCCCGTCGCCCCGCTCCCCCTGCGGTCGGAGCCGGCCGCATGAGCCGGCTCCGGCGCCTGGTGCGCGACGCCGTCTGGTGGATCCGCGACTACGCCTACGCCGTCGCCTGGCAGGTGCGGGGCGTCCTCTCGCGCCGCGCCCCGGACGACTACCTCGACGGCGACCGGCGGCCCGTCGTGGTCCTCCCGGGGATCTGGGAGACCTGGTCCTTCCTCCGCCCGATCATCGACCCTCTGCACGAGCGCGGGCACCCGCTGCACGTGCTGACGAGCCTCGGCCGGAACGGCCGCCCGGTCGCCCGGACCGCGGAGGACGTGGCCGCCTACCTCGCCGAGCACGGGCTCCGCGACGTGGTGATCGTCGCCCACAGCAAGGGCGGGCTGATCGGCAAGTACGTGATGACCGAGCTGGACCCGGACGGCCGGGTCGACCGGATGGTCGCCGTGGCGACCCCGTTCGGCGGCTCCCGCTACGCGCCCTACCTGGTCCTCCGGAGCCTGCGCGCCTTCTCGCCGAGGGACGCCACGACCCTGCTGCTGTCGAGCCGCTCCGGAGCGAACGCGCGGATCACCTCCGTGTTCGGCCTCTTCGATCCGCACATCCCCGAGGGCAGCATGCTCGAGGGCGCGGTCAACGTCCGGATCGAGACCGGCGGGCACTTCCGCATCCTGAGCGACCCCGAGACGCTCACCGCGGTCGTCACGGCGGTCTCGGCGGAGGAGCGCGCCGACGGAGGGGCGCCCTGACGCCCCCGTAGCAACCCGCGTCGCCGCGGCGGAACCCTCTGGCGGCTCCGGCCCGCGAGGCGGAGCGTGGAGCCATGCCCGACTCCTCCACCGGCCCGACCGAGCTCCTCCTCGTCCGCCACGGCGAGAGCCTCGCCAACATCGCGGCGAGCGCCGCCGAGGCCTCGGGGGCGCACGAGATCACCGTCGACCGCCGCGACCCCGACGTCGAGCTCTCCCCCTCCGGCGAGGAGCAGGCCCGCGCGCTCGGCCGGTGGCTGGCGGAGGAGGCGCGACCCGCCTCCGCCTGGACCTCGCCCTACCGCCGCGCCTCCGCGACCGCGCGTCTCGCCCTCGGCGAGGCCGGCATCGACCTGCGGCTGCGCCCCGACGAGCGCCTGCGCGACCGTGATCTCGGCGTGACCGACCGCCTCACGTCCGCCGGCGTGCGGGCCCGGATGCCCGAGGAGGCGGCTCGGCGCGAGTGGCTCGGCAAGTTCTACTACCGCCCGCCGGGCGGGGAGGCCTGGACGGATCTCGCGCTCCGCGTCCGCGCGTTCGTCGACCACCTCGCTGTCGCCGCGCCTCCCGGGCCGGCGATCCTCTTCTGCCACGACGCGGTCGTCCTCGTCCTCCGCTACGTCCTCGAGGGCCTCTCCGAGCGCGAACTGCTCGACATCGGCGCCTCGACGCCCGTCGCCAACGGCTCCGTCACCCGTCTCGTCCGCGACGGCGATGCGTGGCGTCTCGAGCTCTTCAACCGCACGTCCCACCTCGAGCGCTCCGGCGCCCCCGTCACCCGGCACGACGACCGCGCGGCCGGAGAAGGAGACCCCCGTGAGTGACCTCGTCTCCCGCGCCCTGCTCGAGCAGCGCTGGCCCCTCCCCGAGCCCGGAGGCTCGAAGCACTCCCGCGGCGACGTGGTCGTCGTCGGCGGCGCCCGCAAGACGCCCGGAGCCGCGATCCTCGCGGGGATCGCCGCGCTGCGGACCGGCGCGGGGCGCATCACGCTCTGCGTCGCCGAGTCGGTCGCGTCGGCCACCGCGGTCGCGCTGCCGGAGTGCGGAGTGGTCCCGCTCGCGGAGACGCGGACCGGCTCCGTCGCGGGCCGGGGGCTCGACGTCCTGGCCGGCGAGCTCACCTCCGCCGACGTCGCCCTGATCGGGCCCGGCCTGGACGACCCGCGCGCGACCGCCGCGACCCTGCGGGCCCTCGCTCCGCTCCTCGACGACGTGCCGGCCGTCCACCTCGACGCCTTCCCGCTCGGGGTCCTGCCCGGGCAGCGCCGTCTCGCGCGGAGGCTCGCGGGCCGGCTCCTGCTGACCCCGAACTCGGAGGAGGCGTCCCGGCTCCTCGGCGAGGAGGTCGACGACGTCGAGCGGGCCGCTCTCGCGGTCGCCGAGCGCTACGGCGCGGTGGTGAGCCTGTTCAACACGATCGCCTCGCCCGACGGCGACGCGGTGCGGATCGAGGGCGAGCACCCCGGGCTGGCCACCGCGGGCAGCGGCGACGTGCTCGCCGGAGCGACGGCGGGCCTGCGCGGGCGCGGCATCGACCCGATGGGCGCGGCCGCGTGGGGGGCTTTCCTGCACACGGAGGCGGACACGCGCCTCACCGCGCGGATCGGCCCGGCCGGCTATCTCGCGAGCGAGATCCCGGGCGAGTTCCCGCGCGTGCTGGCGGGCTGAGCGGGGCGGGTGCGCCTGCCACGGCAGCCGTTCGGAGCCGGGCCGGCGGCGCGAGCGCCCCGGACCGAGCCGGCGGCGCGAGCCCCGGCGGTCACCGGGACCGCGGCACGAGCCTCAGTGCGCGACGTCCGCGACCGAGAACGCCACTCCCGGCGTGATCAGGATCGAGGTCTCGCGAGGCTCGCCCTCGCCCTGGTTCACCGTGATCCAGCGCGACGCGGAGCCGTCCAGGGCGCGGTCGATGCTCTCGCGCACCTCCGCGGCACTCGTCTCGCTCAGGCTGAACGGCGCTCCGCCGTAGATGATCTCGACGCGCTTCACAGCATGCTCTCCTCGCTCTGACGGGCGGTCCCGTGGGGCTCCTCGCTGATCCGCAGCCCGTGCGCCGTGTGCGAGTCGGCGAGCAGCTGGCGGATCCAGTCCGGGTTGATGTTCGGTGCGCGGCCGCCGTGGTACTTGAAGCGCAACGGGATGGCGGGGTGCAGCCAGATCGAGGTGCGTCCGTCGCCGACCGCCTGGGAGTCCTTCCAGGAGAAGTAGAAGGACTCGTTGCGCGCGAGCTTCGAGCCGATCACGATCTGCAGGTGCGCCAGCAGACGGTCGTCGAAGTCGGCCTCGAGGGTCGAGTCGTAGATCAGTCGCCCCATCAGGCGGTTCTCCGTTCGGGAAGTCGCCCGTCCGCGAAGGGTCGGGCGCAGTCGTGGGTGTCGATACTACCGGCGCCCCGGATGCTCACCAGGAGTCGTCCTCGCCGTGGAAGTGCGGGATCTCGGTGTCGACGGCGGAGAGGGGCCCGGCGCCGCCGTCCTCCTCGGCCACGGGGTGCGAGACGCCCAGGCGGGCCGTCTCGCGGGTGAAGCGCTCGACGAGCTCCTCGTCGAGCAGCTCCTCGGCTCCGTCGTCCTCGGACTCCGAGAACAGCTGGCTCGCCGGTCCGATCAGCAGCGCCGCCCGTCCGGGCCGGCCGGACTCCTGGCGGATCGGGATGTCGACCGTGATCGACCCCTTGGTGAGCGCCAGCGCTTCCGCGTAGGCCAGCAGCGACCGCGCGATGGCGGTACCCGTCAGCACGGAGCTGCCGGCGTAGTGGATGCGTTCCATTCCTCCTTCCTACTCCTCGGGCGCCCGGTCGGTCAGCGGTTGCGCGGCCGAGGGAGAGAGCGCTAGCGCCGCGTCGATCCGACGGTCGAGCGCGTCGCGGACGGCCGGCCACTCGGCCGCGAGGATCGAGTGGACGGCCGTGTCGCGCCACGAGCCGTCGGCCCGCCGCTGGTCGTGGCGGAGCACCCCCTCGAACACGGCGCCGAGGCGGAGGATCGCGGCCCGCGAGCGCGCGTTCACCGCATCCGCCTGGAGCTTCACCCGCTCGTAGCCGCTGTCGAAGGCGAGCCCGAGCACCAGCCGCTTCGCCTCCGGGTTCACGACGGTGCCCCACGTCTCGGGCGCGTAGGCCGTCCAGCCGAGGTGGGCCGCCTCGCGCGTCTCGTCGAAGTCGGCCAGCGAGGTCGTGCCGACGACGCGCCCCTCCTGCAGCACGGCGAACGGCAGGCCCGTGCCCCACGGGTAGTAGCGGTCGACGAAGGCGCGGAACTCCTCCGGTCCGCCGGGGAGGCCGGCGGGTCCTCCTCCGTAGCCGCCGGCGAACACCTCCGGACGCCCGATCGCCCGCCGGAGCGGCTCGACGTGCTCGGCGGCGAGCGGCTCGAGGACGATCGAGCGGCCGACGAGTGTGACGGGACCGGGGCGGCGGGGACTGCTCATGCGATCAGTGTGGGGCACCGTGCCAGCATGGCTCCATGAGCACCGCCGCACTGTTCGAGTCCGCCGCCGCCGCCCTCGTCGGCCTGCTCGCTCAGGTGCGGGACGACCAGTGGGAGCAGCCGGGGCTCGGCGTCTGGGACGTCCGAGGCCTCGCGGGCCACGCCTCCCGGGCCGTGCTGACGGTCGAGGCGTACCTCCTCGCTCCGGAGCCGCCCCAGCCGACCATCGAGGACGCGCTCGACTACTACGCCGCGCTGGCCGGGAACGTCGCCGACCCCGTGGCGGTGGCGCAGCGGGGGGTCGAGGCGGGACTGCTGCTCGGCGACAGGCCGGCTCAGGCGCTGGCGGAGGCGGCGGGCCGCGCGGTCGAGCTGGTCGCCGCCCAGCGTCCCGGCCGCCTCGTCGCCGTGGGCGGCCACGCGATCGAGCTGGGCGAGTACCTCCGGACCCGGCTCCTCGAGCTGGTCGTGCACACGCTCGACCTCTCGCGCGCCACCGGGATCCGGCACGTGCTGCCCGCCGAGGCCGTCGAGGCGTGCTGCGCGCTGACCGGCGGGCTGGCTGCTCGAGCCGGACGCGGCGAGGAGCTCCTGCTCGCGCTCAGCGGGCGGGAGCCCCTCGCCGCGGGGTTCTCGGTGGTGTGAGGGCGCCGCCTTTCAGGCCGCGGGTTCTGCGTGGTGCCTGCCTCCGGGTCCTCCGCGGGACGGCGCCTGTCCTCACGCCGCGGGCTCTCCTCGATCCGGCGGCGCCGGCCCTCAGGCCACCGCGAGAGCGGCGACCGGCGACACCGTCGTGGCGCGGCGGGCGGGCAGCACGGCCGAGACGACCGTGATCACGACGCCCACCACGAGCACCGCCACCAGGATCGGCACCGGGACGGTCGGCGGGATCAGTCCGATGCCCGGCAGCGAGCCGAACACTGAGATCGCGCCGCACCAGCCGTAGACGACGCCGAGCACGATGCCGAGGACCGCGGCAGCGATGATCATCTGCGCCGCCTCGAGCACCACCATCGACCGCACCTGCGAGCCGGTGAAGCCGAGCGCGCGGAGCAGGCCCAGCTCCCGCCGGCGCTGCAGCACGCTGAGCGACAGCGTGTTGACCATGCCGACGGCGGCCAGGACGACCGAGAAGCCGAGCAGGACGCTCATCACCGCGGTGCTCACCTGGATGAACTGCTCGAACGCCGCGATCACCTCGGGGTTCGTCTCGCCCGATCGCTCCATGATCGAGCCGAAGGTGGCGGCGGCGACCGCGAACATCGTGACCAGCGACACTCCGATGACCAGGCCGATGACGGCGCGCGCACTGCGCGCCGGGTTGCGGACGGCGTTGGCGGACGCCAGACGCGCGACGGGGCCCCGGCCGAAAGCGCGGCCCACGAGGGCGGTGAGCGGAGGGAGCAGGACGGGCGCCCCGAGGATCACGCCGGTGAAGGACGCCATGCCTCCGACGAGCCCGAGCAGGACTCCGCCGGGGTTGGTGAGCCCGAGGACCACGCCGGCGGCGAGCAGCAGCGCGCCGACCACGACGAAGACGATCGCCGTGACATTGCGGGCGGTGCGGCCGCGCAGCTCCTCGTAGCGGGGCTCGGCGGACGATCCGGCGGCCTGCGACGGCGCCACCGCGAGCACGCGGCGCGATCCGGACCACGAGGCGATGACCGTCGAGGCGACCACGGCGATCAGCGGCAGCACGAGGCCGGGCGAGACGAGCGGGTAGTCGAAGCGCGGGAGGGTGCCGCTCCGGATGGCGAGCTCCGCGGCGAGCGCCACGAGAGCGACGCCGGCGACCACGCCGATCGCCGCTCCGAGGAGACCCTGCAGGAGGCCCGTGCGGACGATCCCGCCGCGCAGCGACCGGCCGGAGGCGCCGAGCAGGCGCAGCAGCGCGATCTCGCGGGTGCGCCCGGCGATGACGGTCGAGACGGCGTTGGCCGTGACGATCCCGCCCACGAACACCGCGATGCCGAAGAAGACGGCGCCGACCATCCCGAGCATGAGGGCGACCTGGCCGATGCCGTCGATCCCCGCTGCCGCGAAGGCCGCGACCATGTCGGCGATGACCTGCACCAGCACGGCGCCGAACGCCGCGGCGAGTGCGGCGACGGTGACGACGGCGCCCCCGCCCTGGGTCGAGCCCGTGCGCACGCCGCTCACGCCGCGCCCTCCATCGTGAGCATCGCGCGCGAGATCTCCTCGGCGCTCATCCCGCGGCGGTCGTCGACGACGGCCCCGTCGCGGAGGAAGACGATGCGGTCGGCGTAGGCCGCCGCGATCGGGTCGTGGGTGACCATCGCGATCGACTGGCCGTACTCGCGGGTGGAGGCCCGGAGCAGGCTGAGGACCTCGCGGCCGGTGCGGGAGTCGAGGTTGCCGGTCGGCTCGTCGGCGAAGATCAGCTGCGGCCGGGTGGCGAGGGCGCGGGCGATCGCCACGCGCTGCTGCTGCCCGCCCGAGAGCTCGTGGGGCCGGTGCGTGAGGCGCTCGCGGAGCCCGAGGGACTCGATCAGCCGGGCGATCCACTGCTCCTCGTCGCCGGTCACGGAGCGGCCGTCGAGCTCGAACGGGAGGCGGATGTTGCCGCGCACGTCGAGCGTGGGGACGAGGTTGAAGGCCTGGAAGACGAAGCCGACGCTGCGGCGGCGGAGCACCGTCAGCTCGGCGTCGCTCATCGAGGTGATCTCGGCGTCGCCCAGGAACACGCGGCCGGAGGAGGCGGTGTCGAGGCCGGCGAGGACGTGCATGAGCGTCGACTTGCCGGATCCGCTGGGGCCCATCACCGCGGTGAACTCGCCCCGTTCGATCGAGAGGGTGACGTCGTCGAGGGCGACGACGGGCGGCGTGCTGCCGTAGAGCTTGCGCACGCCCTCGACGCGCGCCACGACGGAGGAGGTCTGGTTCTGCATGTCCCCGACGCTACGGAGGCACCCGTGTCGCCGGCGTCGTCCGCAGTGGCTCGCGGCGTCATCCCTCCGGCGGACCCGCGGTGGTCCTCCGGGGTCAGCGCGGCCGGAGCCCCGCCCGGCGGAGGGCGAGGGCCGCCAGAGCGGCGGTGACGGCCGGGTCGCCGGTCCGCCAGCCCGCGGCGGCGTCCGGGTGCGCGGCGAGGACCTCGCGGGGGGACGCCTGGGTGAGCGCGCGCAGGGCCAGCAGCTCGGTTCCGCCGCCGGTCGAGCCCAGGGCGCGCAGCTCGGCGGTCCGGCGGGCGAAACGGAGCCGGGGCCGGAGCCAGAGCACGGCCAGGAGCAGGAGCGGGAGGCCCCCGACGGCGAGCCCGGCGACCACGGCCAGGGCGCTCGCGAGCTGCTGCTGGTCGCGTCCGGCGGCGGCCAGCACGGAGCCGGCCCCGCTCGCCTCATCGAAGGGCGCGCGCACGGCGTCGCCGAGCAGCGGGATGCCGCCGAGGGTGGTCCCGGCGTCGCTCATGGTCGAGCCGAAGCCGCTGCCGGCGCTCTCGAGCCGACGGCCGATCTCGGCCAGGCCGGCGATCAGCGAGCCGACCGCGATCCCCGCGGCGATCGCCACGACGGCCACGCCGAGAGCGAGGGCGTCGGCCAGGATCTGCCGCGCGCGGACGGCCGGGAGGTCGGCGTAGATCTGCATGGGCCGATTATCCGGCGCGCTCGGCAGCGGTCGTGTTCACAACTCAGGAAGAATTCGTTCGGACCCGGCCGGATCCGCATGAATCCGACGGCCCGAGGACGTTCGTCCTGAGTTGTGAACACGATCGCCGGTCGTAGAGGCTTGCGACGTCCCTCCACAGTCGAATCGGACGGCCCGGTCGTCGCGGCAGAGGCAGGAGGCCCTCCCCGAACGGCGGTCGGGCGCCAGGCTCGCCGTGTGGATCTCGATCGCCTCATGTCCCTCCACGGTGGAGTCTCCTCGCGGCCGGTCCTGCTCGCCGCCGGCGCGACTGCTCGCGGCCTCACTGCAGCGGTCGCGGACGGCCGCTTGGTCCGTGGCCGGAGCGGCCGGTACGCCTCGCCGAACCTTCCTCCGGAGGCCCTCACCGCCTTCCGGCTCGGCGGCCGCCTCGCCGCGACCGATGCGGCTCGCTCCCACGGACTCTGGGTTCTGCGCTCGCCTCGGCTGCACGTGCACGTCGGGCCGAACGCCGGTCGGTTCACCGTTCCCCGCGGTGTCCGCCTGCACTGGGACCCGGCCCGGCCCGACGACGAGCCCCTGCGGGTGTCCGTCCCGCACGCACTGCTGCAGCTGGGCCGCACCCTCGGCGCCGAGGACATGCTGGTCGCGCTCGAGTCGGCGCTCGAGAAGCGCCTGCTCGGACCCGACGACCTCGCCGAGCTGCGGGCGGCCTGCCCGCAGCGGCTCCAGGCGCTCCTCGCGTTCGCCCGCGACGACTCGGGCAGCGGCGTCGAGACCCTGGCCCGGTGGCGCCTGCACTCGATCGGGGTCGAGTGCTCGACCCAGGCCCGGATCCCCGGCGTCGGCCGCGTCGATCTGCTGATCGGCCGCACGCTGATCGTCGAGATCGACGGCAGGTCGACCCACGACTTCGAGAACGACCGCCGCCGCGATCTGTTCGCCGCGGTCGACGGCTACGTCACCCTCCGCTTCTCGGCGACCCAGGTGCTCACGCAGTGGGACGACGTCGAGCGGGCCGTGCTGTCGGCGATCGGCCGCGGCCTGCACCGGCTGTGACGAGACGCGGCGCGCACCGGCGTGCAGTCGGCCGCGGCGCGCACCGGCGTGCGGTCGGCGAAAGGCTCTAGTCGAGCAGGTCGTGCAGCACGACGACCTGCTCGCGCTCCGGGCCGACGCCGATCGCCGAGAACCGGGCGCCGCTCATCGCCTCGAGCGCGCGCACGTAGTCCTGCGCGGTCTGCGGCAGGTCAGAGAACTCGCGGCAGCCGGAGATGTCCTCCTGCCAGCCGGGGAACTCCTCGTAGATCGGCTTCGCGTGGTGGAAGTCGCTCTGCGAGACCGGGACCTCGTCGTGGCGCACACCGTCGACGTCGTAGGCGACGCAGACGGGGATGGTCTCGAGGCCCGAGAGCACGTCGAGCTTGGTGAGGACGAAGTCGGTGACCCCGTTGATCCGCGCCGAGTAGCGGGCGATCGGGGCGTCGTACCAGCCGCAGCGCCGCGGGCGGCCGGTCGTGGTGCCGAACTCGAAGCCCTGCCGGCGGAGGTACTCGCCCCACTCGTCGAAGAGCTCGGTCGGGAACGGACCGGCGCCGACGCGGGTCGTGTACGCCTTGATGACCGCGATGACGCGGTCGATGCGGTTCGGCGCGACTCCGGAGCCGGTGGCCGCTCCTCCCGAGGTCGCGTTGGAGGAGGTGACGAACGGGTAGGTGCCGTGGTCGACGTCGAGCATCGTGGCCTGGCCCGCCTCGAACAGCACCGTCCTGCCCGCGTCGAGCGCCTGAGAGAGCACGAGCGACGTGTCGGCGACCATCGGGCGCAGGCGCTCGGTGTACTGCAGCAGGTCCTCGAGCACCTGCTCGACCAGGATCGCGCGGCGGTTGTAGACCTTCACCAGCAGGTGGTTCTTCTGGTCGAGGGCGCCCTCGACCTTCTGGCGGAGGATGTTCTCGTCGAACAGGTCCTGGATGCGGATGCCGACGCGGTTGATCTTGTCGGCGTAGGCCGGGCCGATGCCGCGGCCCGTGGTGCCGATCTGGCGCTTGCCGAGGAAGCGCTCCGTGACCTTGTCGAGGGTGCGGTGGTAGCTGGTGATGACGTGCGCGTTGGCGCTGACGAGCAGCTTCGACACGTCGACGCCGCGGGCGCTCAGCGCCTCGAGCTCGTGGAAGAGCACCTCGATGTCGACGACGACGCCGTTCGCGATCACCGGGACGACGCCCGGGGTGAGGATGCCGGAGGGGAGGAGGTGCAGGGCGTACTTCTCGTCGCCCACGACGACGGTGTGCCCGGCGTTGTTGCCGCCGTTGAACTTCACGACGTAGTCGACGCGGCTGCCGAGGAGGTCGGTGGCGCGTCCCTTGCCCTCGTCGCCCCACTGGGCGCCGGTGATGACGATTGCTGGCATGGCGGTGTCCTTCTCGACGGGAGGGGCGGGGGTGGGCGGGTGCGGCGCGGCAGTCGTGCCGCCTCCGCGCGACCAGCCGCTCGATTCTAGCGGAGGGGCCGGAGGACGCCTCCAGCCGCGAGGCCGGTGCGGCGGACGCCCTCGCCGCGAGGCCGGCCCGGCGGACGCGCCGACGCGGGCCGGCCCTGCGGACGCCCCCGGCGACGGCCGGCCCGGCGGACGCCCCGGCACCGGAGCCGCACCGCGGACGCATCGCCGAGCAATGCTCTCGATCCCGTCATGCGCAGTTCACACGCGCCGCATAGATTCGAGGACGTTCACACTCCACTCATCACGCGAACAGGACCACGATGCGCAGACTCCGCGCCGCAAGCCTCCTCGCCGTCGTCGCACTCGGAGCCGCCACCGCCGCTCCGATCGCCTCGGCCGCCCCTCTCGACGACGGCGTCGAGCTCACCCTGGTGTCGACGACCGACACGCACGGGCACGTCTACGACTGGGACTACTTCGCGAACGCGCCGTACCCGGCCGCCGGCACGCTCGGCCTCACCCGCGTCGCGACCGAGGTCGACCGCCTCCGCGCCGAGAAGGGCGAGGAGTCCGTGCTCGTCATGGACAACGGCGACGCGATCCAGGGCACGCCGCTCACCTACTACTACGGCCTCGGCGACGGCGCCGCGGGCGTCCTCTCCGGCGAGACGACGCACCCGATGGCCACCGCGTTCAACACCATCGGCTACGACGCGCAGGTCGTCGGCAACCACGAGTACAACTACGGGCTCGACATGCTCAGCGCGTACGAGGGCGATCTCAACGCCCCGCTGCTGGGTGCGAACGTCGTCGACGTCGCCACCGGCAAGCCGTACCACGACCCCTACACGCTGATCGAGCGCGAGATCGACGGGAAGACGGTCACCGTCGGCGTCCTCGGCCTCGTCACCCCCGGCGTCCGCGTCTGGGACAAGCAGTACGTCGACGGCGTCCTCGAGTTCCAGGACATGGTCGCCGCCGCGAAGCAGTGGGTCCCGATCGTGCAGGAGCAGGCCGACGTGGTCGTCGTCCTCGCGCACACCGGCCAGGGCACGGTCCCGGACGCGGAGTACGACGCCGCCGACCTCAACGAGGACGTCGTCAACAACATCGCGACGCAGGTCCCCGGGATCGACGTGGTCGTCGCCGGCCACAGCCACAAGGACCTGCCGCAGACGCTGTTCACCAACGTCGCCGGCGAGCAGGTGCTGGTCACCCAGCCGAAGTTCTGGGCGCAGGGCCTCACCGAGGTCACCCTGAACCTGGTGCCGGACGCCGCGGGCGGCCTCGAGGTCGACTGGTCGGCCGGGAGCGCGCCGGTCGCGAAGCCCGTCTACGCGACGGACATCGCCGAGGAGTCGCCCGCACTGGTCGACGCCCTCGCCGAGCAGCACGCCGCCACGATCGAGTACGTCAACACCCCCGTCGCGGACTCGGTCGAGGAGCTCTCGGCCGCGACCTCGCGCTACGAGGACACCCCGATCATCGACTTCATCAACACCGTCCAGGCCGAGACCGTCGAGACGGCGCTCGAGGGCACCGAGTGGGCCGACCTGCCGGTGATCTCGCAGGCGTCGCCGTTCTCGCGCACCGCCGTCTTCCCGAAGGGGCAGGTCAGCATCCGCGACATCGCCGGCCTGTACATCTACGAGAACACCCTCCGCGGAGTGGAGCTGACCGGAGCCGAGGTGCGCGACTACCTCGAGTTCTCGGCCCGCTACTTCGTGCAGACCGCCGAGGGCGCCGTGTTCGACCCCGAGACCGGCACCAACGCGACGACCGAGGACCGCCCCGACGGCATCCCGGACTACAACTACGACGCGATCTCGGGCCTGGACTACGTGATCGACGTCTCGCAGCCCGCCGGCTCGCGGATCCGCGGTCTCGCCCACGCCGACGGGACCCCGGTCGCCGACGACGAGCGCTTCGTGATGGCGGTCAACAACTACCGCCAGAGCGGCGGAGGCGCCTACCCGGCCGTCGCGCAGGCCCCCCTCGTCTACGACGAGCGCCTCGAGATCCGCCAGCTGCTCATCGACTGGTCGACCGCCCGCGGCGTGATCGACCAGGCCGACTTCTTCGACCCCAACTGGTCGCTGACGACGGTGCCCGCCGCTGAGGTCCCGGTCACCCCTGCGCCGACCGAGCCCGGCACCCCGACCGAGCAGCCCACCGCCGCTCCGTCGCCGCACCCCACCACCACGGCGGCCCCCGTCGCGGGAGGCTCCGGCCCGGGCTCGCTCGCGAACACCGGCGCCGACGCGGCCGGCCTGATCGGCGGAGCCCTCGTGCTGCTGCTGTCGGGCCTCGCGCTGGTCGTCGCGCGACGCCGCCTCGCGGCCTAGCCGAGGAGGGCACGGGCGGCGGTCGGCGGGGTCTCCCGCCGGCCGCCGTTCGTCGTTCCGGAGGATCGCGGGACGATCGGGCCGCGGACCGGCGGCTCAGTCGTCGCGGCTGCGCGACCGGCGGGCCCGCCAGGCCGAGAACGCTCCCGTGGACCAGAGCGCCCAGATCACCAGGAGGGGCTGGAAGGCGAGCCGCACCGCTCGCGCCGCGTCCGTCTCGAGGCCGAACGCCGGCGTCCGCGTCACCAGCTGCGAGATGTTCCCGGGGAAGACCGCGACGAAGAACGCGGCCACCACGACACCCACGATCACGCGCCACCGCACGAGCACGACGAGCGCGAGCCCGAGCGCGATCTCGACGACGCCCGACGCGACGACCACCAGGTCCGGGTCGGCCGGCAGCCACGGCGGGACCTGCGCCTGGAACGCCTGACGAGCGACCGTCAGGTGCGCCGTGCCGGCCGTGGCGAGCACCAGGCCCAGGAGGATGCGGGCGAGAGTGCGCGGGAGGGAGCGGCGTCCTCCGTCGGGCGCTGTGGCGGCGGTCATGCCCTCAGTCTGCGCTCGGAGCCCGCCCGCGCCGACCGCGCGCGCGTTCCGGCGGCGCCCCGTATCCTCGTTACCGCCCCGTCCGCAGACCGTGAAACGAGTTCCATGAGCACCCTGCCCCGCCTGATGGCCTTCGACCTCGACGACACCCTCGCCGCCTCGAAGTCCCCCGTCGACCCGGCGATGGCCGACCTCTTCGTGAAGCTGCTCCAGGCCACCGAGGTGTGCATCATCTCGGGCGGCCAGATCGGCCAGTTCCGGATGCAGGTGCTCGACCGCCTCGAGGGCGCCGACCCCGAGGTCCTCGCGAAGCTGCACCTCATGCCCACCTGCGGCACGCAGTACTACCGGTACGAGAACGGCGACTGGGCGCAGATCTACGCCGAGAACCTCACCGAGGACGAGAAGTCGCGCGCCCTCGCCGCCGTCGAGGAGAAGGCGAAGGAGCTCGGCTACTGGGAGTCCGAGACCTGGGGCCCGATCCTCGAGGACCGCGACTCGCAGATCACCTTCTCGGCCCTCGGCCAGTCCGCGCCCGTCGAGGTCAAGCAGGCCTGGGACCCGGACGGCGAGAAGAAGAACACCCTCCGCGAGGCCGTGCAGGCCGTGCTCCCCGACCTCGAGGTCCGCTCCGGCGGCTCGACCTCCGTCGACATCACCCGCAAGGGCATCGACAAGGCGTACGGGATGAACAAGCTCACCGAGCTGACGGGCATCCCCCTCGACGACATGATCTTCGTCGGCGACCGCCTCGACCCGGACGGCAACGACTACCCCGTCAAGGCGATGGGCGTCGAGTGCTTCGCCGTCGAGGGCTGGCACGACACCGCCGCGTACCTCCGCTCCTACGGCCTGTAGTCGGGCCGCTCCGCGCGACCCCGGGATCCCCTGCTGCGGCGGGGGATCCCGTGCGTCCGGGTGCCGTGGGCGGGCCGTCCGTCCGGGTCAGGCGTCCTCGTTCAGCGATCCGGAGGCGGTGCCGTCGAGGGCGAGGCGGAGCCGTTTCGGCAGCTTCGCGACCACGATCGCGTGCGACTCCTCGATGAGCTCCAGCACCAGCTCGGGCTCCACGGTCCCGCCGGCGTCGACCGTCACCCAGTGCTTCTTGTTCAGGTGGTAGCCGGGCTCGATCCCGTCGACTCCCGCGACCAGGTGCACCACGTTCTCGGGCAGCGCCTTCACGCTCACCACCGGCCGCCCGAACCGCTCCGACTCGAGCGCGAACACCTTCCCCGCGACCTTCCACACCCGGGTCCCCTCGCCGAACGGGAAGCCCGCCTCCGCTCCCGGAAGCCCCTCGAGGAGCGCCTCCACCACCGCGCCGTCCATCCCCCCATCCTGCCGCAGCTCCCGCGCGCCGCCTAGATCCACCTACCCGCCGCCCGACCCGCGGCTCCCGCCCACAGACGCACCCGAGCCGCCTCGTGCCGCCTGCACGACCCCGTTCACCCGTGGAGCGGCCCGTGCCGCAGGCACGGCCTGACGCTCGCAGTCCAGGCTCGTGCCGAAGGCACGGCCCCGCGGCCCCTCGTGCCGAAGGCACGGCCCCCACGCTCCCTCGGACCAGGCTCGTGCCGCAGGCACGGCCCCACGCGGCCGCTCGTGCCCCCGGCACGGCGCCCCGCGCTCGTGCCCGAAGGCACGGCGCCCACCCACCAGCACAGGGCTAGGCGGCGTCCGGGTGCGGTTCTGGCAAGGCGGAGGAGGAAGCCGTAGCGGCGCTACGGCGCCCGACGACAACGCCGCCAGAACCGCACCCGGGCGTCGCCTAGTCGTTGCCGAGGATGATGATGGCGGCGGTAGGGGGTAACGCGTCCTCGTGGTACCGCTCGATCTCCTCGATGGCGATCGGGTCGGCCTGCTGGAGGAACTGGGTGAGGCGGGTGACTTCCTCCGTCTCGCCGATGGAGTCGGCGGCGCGGCGGAGGGCGTAGAGGGAGAGCAGGAAGCCGCGGTTGGGTCCGTGGCGCCAGGGGATGGGGCCCTGGCCGCGCCAGCCGGCTCCGCGGAGGAGGTCGAGGCCGCGGTGGTAGCCGACGCGGGCGTAGGCGTAGGAGGGGAGGGCCGCGTCGATGCCCCAGACGCTGTCGGCGAGCAGTGCCCAGGCCAGCGGGGAGCGCGGGTGGGCGGCGGCGAGGGCGGCGAATTCGACGGCTCCCGGGTTCGCGTGCTTCGCGAGGGCCGCGGTGACCGCGGGCTCGTCGGGGAGGAGGGTCGGTTCGGGGCCCAGCAGGTTCTCGCCACTCATGCCTCCCAGGCTATCCCGCTCGCGGCTGTGCGGGTCCGGGGTCCGGCCGTCCGGCGCACGACGGTCGTCCCTCCACAGGGGCGTCAGCGGAGGGAGCCGGGCGGTTCGCCGGTCGTCGCCGTCGTGCGCGGGGGTGCCGCCGATAGCATCGACCCATGGCGACGAACCGCAGTGAAGTCGAGGCCTGGCTCACGGACATGGACGGCGTGCTGGTGCACGAGAACAAGGCGCTCCCCGGCGCGCCCGAGCTGATCCAGGAGTGGACGGATTCGGGCACCCCGTTCCTGGTGCTGACGAACAACTCGATCTTCACGCCGCGGGATCTGGCGGCGCGGCTGCGCGGGTCGGGGCTGCACGTGCCGGAGGAGCGGATCTGGACGAGCGCCCTGGCGACGGCGGACTTCTGCGCGTCGCAGATGCCGGGTGGGAGCGCGTTCGTGATCGGCGAGGCGGGGATCACCACCGCGCTGCACGAGGCGGGCTTCATCATGACGGAGACGGCGCCGGACTACGTGGTCGTGGGCGAGACCCGCAACTACAGCTTCGAGGCGATCACGAAGGCGATCCGCCTGATCGTCGCGGGTGCGCGCTTCATCGTCACCAATCCCGATGCGACGGGGCCGAGCGCCGAGGGCGTGCTCCCGGCGACGGGGGCGATCGCGGCGCTCATCACGAAGGCGACGGGCAAGGATCCGTACGTCGTCGGCAAGCCGAACCCGATGATGTTCCGCTCGGCGATGAACAAGATCGGTGCGCACAGCGAGAACACCGGGATGATCGGCGACCGGATGGACACCGACATCGTCGCGGGCATCGAGGCGGGCCTGCACACCGTGCTGGTGCTCACGGGGATCAGCGACGAGGCCGAGATCGAGCGCTACCCGTTCCGCCCGGACGAGGTGCTGAGCGGGGTGCACGAGCTCCTGTCGTCGGAGCCGCTGGAGTCGGAGTTCCCGCCGGACTCCGCGGTCTGAGTCCCGAGCCTCGCACCGCCTCCGAGGGAACCCCGGACCGTCGAGGGAACCCGCTCCACGAGGCTGTCTCGACGGCTCGGGGTTCCCTCGGTGCCGTCGAGGGCGGGGCAGTCAGAAGCGGACGTGCTGCAGCACCCAGGCGTGCATCGTGACGGCCGCCGCCGCCGAGGCGTTGATCGACCGGGTCGAGCCGAACTGCGAGATCTCGAGCACGGCCTCGGAGGCGGCGATCGCCTCCTCCGAGAGGCCGGGCCCCTCCTGCCCGAACAGCAGGAGGCAGCGCTCGGGCAGCCGGTAGGTCTCGAGCGGCACGCAGCCGGGGACGTTGTCGACGGCGAGGAGGGGCACCTCCTCCTCCGCGGCCCACTGCACGAGGTCGGCCACCGTCTCGTGGTGCTGGACGTGCTGGTAGCGGTCGGTGACCATCGCGCCGCGCTTGTTCCAGCGCCTCCGGCCGACGATGTGCACGCCCTCCGCGCCGAAGGCGTTGGCGCTGCGGACGATCGAGCCGATGTTCATGTCGTGCTGCCAGTTCTCGATCGCGACGTGGAACGGGTGCCGCGTGCGGTCGAGCTCCGCGACGATCGCGTCCATCCGCCAGTAGCGGAACCGGTCGATCACGTTGCGCGCGTCGCCGCGCTCCAGCAGCTCCGGGTCGAGACGGTCGTCCTCGGGCCACTCCCCCTGCCAGGGGCCGACGCCGTTCGTGGTGAGCTCCACGGAGGCGGCTGGTCCGGTCGCGGGGGTCGCCTCGTTCTCCTGCACGACGAGCGATCCTACTGGGCGCTCCCCGGCTCGGCCGGGTGCGCAGAGCAGGGGCACGGCGGCATCCCCCGGGCCGACGCGACGGCGCGCGTCAGGCCGCGGGAGTGCCGGCGAGGGAGCCGGTCAGCTCGCCGCCGCCCGCGCGGTCGACGAAGCAGTAGTAGCTGCGCTCGCCCGCGTCCCACTGCTCCTGGGTGACGGGGAACGCGCCGGCGACCTGCACGTCGCCGTAGGTCTCGGCTGCGGCGACGTCCACGACGCCCTGCGCCTGGCAGAGCGAGGAGACGGTGACGGCCAGGGCGTCCTGGCCGGGGAACGCCGCGTCGGTCAGCTCCGCCGTGGCGACGAGCTGGGCGGAATGGGCGCTCGCGCAGTCCACGACGGTGAACTCCTCCGCCCAGACGGAGTCGAAGGGATCGATGCACTCGCCGCCGAGGAGCGCGCTCCAGGCCCAGGTGCCGACGGGCAGCGGTCCGACGGTCGGGAGGGTCGCGGTCGGGGTGGGCGAGGGGGTCGGCTCCGCCGCGGGCGTCTCGCTGACGACCGGTGCGGCCTGCGGCTCGGCCCGGCCGCCGGCGCTCCCGACGGCGATGCCGATCGCGAAGAGCCCGGCGAGGAGGATCACCGCAACCGCCGCGATCAGGCCGATCAGGAGTCGGCGCCGGCTGAGCGTGCGCCATGCGGGCGCTCCGGCGGGCGCCGAGTCGCGCTCGCGGCTCTCGGGTCGGGACCGGGCGGAGCGGCTCTTCCGCGGCGGAGCGGCGTTGACGTGGGCGGCCGCGGGAGCGGTGCGGAAGGGCGCGGGCTCGGCGCGGTCGGCGGGCTCGGCGGCCGGCTCGAGGTTCCACGAGTAGGCGCCGGCGGTCTCGCGCCACAGCTCCTCGTCACCGCCGTCCTCGTCGGGCTCGTCACGCGGAGCGACGACCTGCTCCCACACGGGCGGCTGGTCCCAGTCCCCGCGCGGGTCGGGCCACTCGTAGACGGCGGGCGGAGTCGGCTCGCGCGGAGTCGGCGGGGTCGCGCCGACCGGGCGTCCGTCGGCGGGGTAGGGGGCGGCGGTGCGGCCCGCGGGATCGACGTCGGTCGAGGATCCGGCATCGGGCTCGTCGTCCGGCCGGTGGGCGCTGCGCAGCCCGGCGGGTGCGGTCGGCAGGTCGGCGGGAGGGTCGGTGTGCGGCAGGACCGGGCGCACGGAGTCGGCCCCGCGGCGGTGCACGTCGGTGCGGCCGGCGTCGGCGGAGCGGTCGGAGTCGGCGTGGGGGTCGGCGTCGTCCGCGTCGTCGCGGAGGGGGGCGAAGAACGCGTCGAAGGCGTCCTCGTCGGACACGTCCGCACCGGAGGCGCCGGTCTCGCGGGCATTCGTCCCGCGGGCACTCGTCTCGCGGACATCCGTCTCGCCGGCACCGGTCTCGCCGGCACCGGTCTCGCCGGCACCGGTCTCGCCGGCACCGGTCTCGCCGGCACCGGTCGCGGGCGATCCCGTGTCCCGGGCCCCCGCGGCGGGGACACCCGTGTCACCGCCCCGGGAGTCCCGTCCCCCGGCGGAGACTCCGTCGCGGTCGGAGGAGCGCTCCGGCTCCGCGACAGTGCCGCGGTCGTCGTCGTCGCCATCCTCCACCCGAGCGGGGTCGTCCGCAGAGGTCGGACGATCGTCGTGGGCCTCCTCGGGGGCGGGCGTCGCGCTCAGCACGGGCTCCCCCGGCCACAGGCCGACCGGAGCGGCGGGGGCACGGGACGGCACCGCACCGGAGTCGCCGTCGTCCGAGGACGGTCCGGCCGCGTCGGCGGAGGAGGCCGACTCGCTCGTGTCGCTCCGCTCCTCCGTTGAGGCGTGGGCCTCGTCGGCCGCGGACCCAGCAGGACCGGACGTCCGCTCCGCGCGCGGCTCCTCCGCGGGAGGGGAGGGGCGGGGCGAATCGAAGATGCTCTTCAGACGGCCGCCGCTGAGCTGCTGGAGCAGCCACTCGCTGCCGCCGACGGGACGCTCGGCCTCGGGACGCTCCGGCTCGGGACGCTCCGGCTCGGCGGTCTCCGATCCGGCACGCTCCGGCTCGCGGTCCTCGGATCCGCGGCGCTCCCGATCCGGGTGCTCGCCGCCTCCCGGGCCCCCGTCGCGTCCCCTGTCGTCGACCATCAGCTCAGGCCGAGGTCGGCCAGACCGATCGCGGCGAAGTACGGGTAGCCGGCCTCCTCGATGATCTCGCGGGCCCCGGTCGCGCGGTCGACGACGACGGCGACCCCCGCGATCTCGGCGCCGACCTTCAGCAGGGCTTCGATCGCCTTCAGCGGCGAGCCGCCGGTGGTGGACGTGTCCTCGACGACGACGACGCGCTTGCCCTCGAGGTCGGGGCCCTCGACCTGCCGGCCGCGGCCGTGGTCCTTGGGCTCCTTGCGCACGACGAACGCGTCGTAGGCGAGGCCGCGGGCGGCGCCCTGGTGGAGGATCGCGGCGGCGATCGGGTCGGCGCCCATGGTGAGGCCGCCGACGGCGTCCACGCGCTCGATCGGCGCGATGAGGTCGAGCATGACCTGCCCGATCAACGGCGCGACGCGGTGATCGAGGCTCACGCGGCGCAGGTCGACGTAGTACGACGCCTTCTTGCCGCTGGTGAGGGTGAAGTCCCCGTGGAAGACGGCGTCGGAGCCGATGTACTCGATGAGCTGCTGGCGTGCGTCGGTCACGCGCCTACTCTACGGGGCGACCCCTCCCCCGCTCGGGAGCGCGCCCGCTGCGGCGTGCTCGCCCGCCTCGTCGCCTCCTCCGCGGAACTGGGTCATGTAGAGCTCGTAGTAGGCGCCGCGCTGCTTCAGGAGCGCCTCGTGCGCGCCCTGCTCGACGATCCGCCCCGACTCCATCACCAGGATGGTGTCGGCGTCGCGGATCGTGGAGAGCCGGTGCGCGATGACGAACGAGGTCCGGTCGGTGCGCAGGGCGTTCATCGCGTGCTGCACCAGCAGCTCCGTGCGGGTGTCGACCGAGGAGGTGGCCTCGTCGAGGATCAGCAGCGACGGGTTCGCGAGGAACGCGCGCGCGATCGTGATCAGCTGCCGCTCGCCCGCCGAGACGCTGCCGCCGTCGGCGTCGAGCACCGTGTCGTAGCCGTCGGGCAGCTGGCGCACGAAGCGGTCGACCATGGTGGCCTTCGCCGCGTCGACGATCTCCTCGTCGGTGGCGTCCAGGCGCCCGTAGCGGATGTTCTCGCGGATCGTGCCCTGGAAGAGCCACGCGTCCTGCAGCACCATGCCCACGCGCGAGCGCAGATCGCCGCGCGCGAGGCTCGTGATGTCGACGCCGTCGAGCAGGATGCGTCCGCCCGTGAGCTCGTAGAAGCGCATGACCAGGTTGACCAGCGTGGTCTTGCCGGCGCCGGTCGGACCGACGATGGCGACCGTCTGCCCGGGCTGGGCAGAGAAGGTCAGGTCCTCGATCAGCGGCTGCTCCGGGTCGTACGAGAACGAGACGCCCTCGAACTCCACGTGGCCGTCGGTGCGCTGCGGGAGCGACGCGGTCGCCGTCTCCGGCTCCTGCTCCTCGGCGTCGAGCAGCTCGAACGTGCGCTCGGCCGAGGCGACGCCGGACTGCAGCATGTTCGCCATGCTCGCGAGCTGGGTCACCGGCTGCGTGAACTCGCGCGAGTACTGGATGAACGCGGTCGCGTCCCCGAGCGTCAGCTGACCCGAGGCGACCCGCAGCCCGCCGACCACGGCGATGAGCACGTAGGAGAGGTAGGAGACGAAGGTCATCGCGGGCATGATCATGCCCGAGACGAACTGCGCGCCGAACGAGGCGGTGTAGAGGCTGTCGTTGCGGCGGTCGAACTCCTCGAGCATCTCGCGGTCGCGGCCGAAGGCGCGGACGATCTCGAGCCCGGAGAAGGTCTCCTCGATGTGGCCGTTGAGCGCGCCCGTGTTCTTCCACTGCGCGGCGAAGAGCTTCTGGGAGCGGGCGCCGATCACGCCCGCGATCACGCCCGAGAGCGGGATCGAGATCAGCGCGATCAGCGCGAGCTGCCACGAGACGATGAACATCATCGCGGCGATGCCGATGATGGTGAGCACCGACTGCACCAGCTGCGAGAAGGCCTGCTGCAGCGCCGTCTGGATGTTGTCGACGTCGTTCGTGACGCGCGACATCACGTCGCCGCGCTGCCGGGTGTCGAAGAAGCGCAGCGGGAGGCGGTTGAGCTTCGCCTCGATGTCCTGGCGCAGACCGAAGACCACCCGCATCACGAGGCCGTTGAGGATGTAGCCCTGCGCCCACATGAGCACCGACGCGACCACGTACATCAGCAGCACGATGATGATCAGGCGGCCGAGGACCACGAAGTCGATGCCCGCGCCGGGCACGATGTCGGTCTTGGCCAGCATGTCGGCGAAGGTGCCGTTGCCCGAGGCGCGCTGCTGCTCGATGATCTGCTCGAGCGGGACGCCGGCCGGCAGCTGCGAGCCGATCACGCCGTTGAAGATCGTGTCCATCGCCTGCCCGAGGATCTTGGGCGCGATGACGGTGAGGACGACCGACAGCGAGACCAGGGCGACCACGAGGACCATCCGGGCGCGCTCGGGGCCGAGCAGCGAGAAGAGGCGCTTGGCGGACGGCCAGAAGTTCTGCGCCTTGCGGGCGGGCGGCCCGTCCCCGAACATGCCGCCGTCGCCCTCGCCGGGCTCGAACTCGGGCTCGAGGGACGTCGTCTCCTCGGGCGCGGTGGTGTCGCGTGTGCGCGCCATCTCAGGACACTCCTTCGACGCTCAGCTGGGATTCGACGATCTCGCGGTAGGTCGCGTTCGTCTCGAGGAGCTCGTCGTGCGTGCCGCGGCCGACGACGCGGCCCGCGTCGAGCACGACGATCTGGTCGGCATGGCGGATGGTCGACACCCGCTGGGCCACGATGATCACGGTCGCGTCGGTGGTGGCGTCGGCCAGCGACTCCCGCAGCCGCGCATCGGTCGCGACGTCGAGCGCCGAGAACGAGTCGTCGAACAGGTAGACCCGCGGCTTCGCGACGAGGGCCCGCGCGATGCAGAGCCGCTGGCGCTGCCCGCCGGAGACGTTGGTGCCGCCCTGCGAGACCGGCTCGTCGAGCCCGTGCTCCTTGCTCCGCACGAAGTCCTCGCCCTGGGCGATGCGCAGCGCCTCCCACAGCTCGGCGTCCGTCGCGTCGGGGCGGCCGAAGCGCAGGTTCGAGGCGATCGTCCCCGAGAAGAGGTAGGGGCGCTGGGGCACGAGCCCGACCACCTCGGCGAGCTGCGCCCGGTCGAGGGAGGAGACGGGCACGCCGTCGATCGTGACGGTGCCCTCCTGCGGGTCGAACAGGCGGGGCACGAGGCCGAGCAGGGTCGTCTTGCCGGCGCCGGTGGAGCCGACGACGGCCGTGGTGCGGCCCGGCTCCGCGAGGATGTCGATGCCCGAGAGCACGGGGCGCTCGGCGCCGGGGTACCCGAAGACGACCCCCGAGAACTCCACGCGGCCACGTGTCGGCGTCGGGACCCCGCCCTCGGGCGTGGTGAGGCTGGTGCGGGCGTCGAGGACCTGCTGGATCCGCTCGGCGCAGACGACCGCGCGCGGGATCATCATCACCATGAAGACGCCCATCATCACGGCGGTGAGGATCTGGAGGAGGTACTGCAGGAACGCGGTGAGCGAGCCCACCTGCATCTGACCGGCGTCGACGCGCTGCCCGCCGAACCACAGCACGGCCGCGGTGGCCAGGTGCAGGATCATCATGATCGCGGGGAACATCAGCACGAAGATGTTGCCGACCTTGATCGACACCTCGGTGATCGCCGCGTTGGCCTTGCGGTACCGCTCGGACTCGAACGGCTCGCGCACGAAGGCGCGCACCACGCGGATGCCCGTGATCTGCTCGCGGAGCACGCTGTTGATCCCGTCGATCCGGTCCTGCATGAGGCGGAACAGCGGCAGCAGCAGGAACACCAGGAAGCCGACCACGACGAACAGCAGCGGCACCGACACCCAGACCAGCCAGGAGAGGCCGGCGTCCTCGCGCAGGGCGAAGACGATGCCGCCGACGCACATGATCGGCGCGGACACCATGAAGTTGAGGGTCATCAGCACGAGCATCTGCACCTGCTGCACGTCGTTCGTGCCGCGGGTGATCAGGGTGGCCGTACCGAAGCCGCCGACCTCGAGCCCGCTGAGCGAGTCGACGCGGCGGTAGACGTCGCGGCGCAGGTCGCGGCCGACGGACATGGCGGTGCGGGCGCCGAAGTAGACGGCTCCGATCGCCGCGGCGACCTGCACGACGCAGACGCCGAGCATGGTCATGCCGGTGCCCCAGATGAAGTCGGTGTCGCCGCGGCCGATGCCCTGGTCGATGATCTCGGCGTTGAGGCTCGGCAGGTAGAGCGCGGCGAGCGTCGCGACGAGCTGCAGCACGACGACGGCGGCCACCCAGCGCGCGTAGGGCTTCGCGTAGGCGGAGGCGAGGCGGAGCAGGATCATGGGTCCTCCGGAGGGGCGGAGCAGGAGCGGCAGGGGAGGGGACCGGGCTGGGGAGCGCGGAGCGCCGGGGAGCCCGTCGGGCCCGCACGGCGCGGGCGGCGGCGGCGTCCGGACGGCTCGACGAACGGCCGGTCGGGACGGCGCTAGACAACCATCGACCACCGACACCGGTTCCGCAATCCGCCGAGGGGATGACTCCCCCGGCCCGCGGCCGCCGGAGCGCGGGGGACGCGCAGGAGACGTGTCGGCGGCGGCTCCTACACTTCCAGGATGCGCATCGCCACCTGGAACGTGAACTCCATCCGGGCCCGCACCGGCCGCGTCGTCGACTGGCTCGTGCGCGAGGACGTCGACGTCCTCGCCATGCAGGAGCTCAAGTGCAAGCCCGAGCAGTTCCCGCACGAGGCCTTCGCCGACGCCGGCTACCACGTCGAGATGGTCGGGCTCAGCCAGTGGAACGGCGTCGGCATCGCCTCGCGCCTGCCGATGGAGGACGTGCGGATCGGCTTCCCGGGCATGCCCGGCTTCGCGAAGGAGGCGGCGGCCGACGGCTCCTACCCGCTCGAGGCCCGCGCGATCGGCGCCACGGTCGACGGCGTGCGCGTCTGGAGCCTCTACGTCCCGAACGGCCGCGCGGTCGACGACCCGCACTACCTCTACAAGCTCGAGTGGCTCGCGGCCCTGGAGGCGAGCACCCGCGAGTGGCTGGCCGCCGAGCCCGACCTGCCGCTCGCCCTGGTCGGCGACTGGAACGTCGCGCCGCTCGACAGCGACGTGGGCGACCCGGGCCTCGGCCCCGGATCCACGCACGTCTCGATCCCCGAGCGCGCCGCCTTCGCCGCCTTCGAGGACGCCGGCCTGCGGGACGTCGTCCGCCCGCTCGTGCCCGAGGGCTACACCTACTGGGACTACAAGCAGCTCCGCTTCCCGCGCAACGAGGGGCTGCGGATCGACTTCGTGCTCGGCTCCCACGCGTTCGGCGAGCTCGTCACCGGAGCCTCGATCCACCGCGACGAGCGCAAGGGCGACGCCCCGAGCGACCACGTCCCGGTGGTGGTCGACCTCGACCTCGAGACGACCCTCGACGACGACCGCCCGATGATCTTCTGAGCATGGCCTCGTCGAAGAAGAAGCGCGCGCGGGCCCAGGGCGCCTCGGGCGGTGCGGCCCGCCCCGCTCGGCCGGCGTCGGCCCGCCCCGGAGCCGTCCGCCCCGCCGCCGTCCGCCCCGGAGCCGCCCACGACGAGTTCCGGTCCGACGCCTACCGCTCGGTGGGCGAGATCATCGCCGCCGGGAAGCCGCGCCGGCGCCGCTGGGACCTCGTGCTCTCGATCCTCGGCTGCCTCGCCCTCGGCCTGCTCACGATCGTGCTCGGCTACCTCGCCGCGATCCTCTCGGTCTTCCCCGCGCAGTGCGAGGGCCAGAACTTCGCCTGCGACTTCGACCGGATCGACTGGGGCGTCTCGATCGCGCTGATCGGGCCGCCCGCGCTGACGCTGATCGCCGTGGTCGTGACGGTCGTGCGCTACCTCGTGGGCCGCCGCGCGTTCCTCGTGCCGGTCATCGGGTTCGTGCTCTGCATCGCCACCGCGTTCCTCGCCTCCTCGCTCGTGACGAGCTCGATCCCCGGTTCGGCGCTGGTCTAGCACCGACCCGGGGTGGTGCCGACCACGAACGTGGTTCGGCGCCGGCCCAGCACCGACCCGGGGTGGTGCCGACCACGAACGTGGTTCGGCGCCGGCCCAGCACCGACCCGGGGTGGTGCCGACCACGAACGTGGTTCGGCACCGGCCCAGCACCGACCCGGGGTGGTGCCGGCCACGGACGTGGTTCGGCGCCGGCCCAGCACCGACCCGGGAGGAGCGTCAGCCGCAGGCGGGCTCGTCGTTCAGCGTCACCGCGGTGGGGTTGATCATCGGGGTCACCCGGACGGCCTGGTCGCCGAAGCCGGAGGCGTCGCCGGCGCTGAACTGAACGTCGAACGTCTCGGACTGACCGGGTGAGAGCTGCACGGCGACCTTCGAGACGGGACGGCCGAGGTCGTCGAGGCTCTCCGGTTCGTAGCCCGTGCCGTCGGCCCAGGCCGCGCTCGACACCGTGGTTCCGGGAGGGCCGTAGACGTAGATGTTGGTGACGAAGTCGCCCAGGGGGTACGCACCCCGCCCGCCGGCCGCGGCGACGTAGGCGGGCAGCGTCCGCGCGACCGCCTTCGAGATCGTGTTGGTCACGGTGACGGAGGTGGTGAAGACCGCGCCGGAGGCGGCGCACCGGCCCGTGCTCGACTGCGCGACCGCCGTGCTCAGGTAGTAGTCCATCTTCGAGCCGCGCGAGGCGTCCTGGAAGAACACTCCGGTGGTCGTGCCGTCGGTCGTCGTCTGCGGCAGGACCCCTGCGATCGGCGTGGGTGCGAGGAGCGCCTGCTCGTCGGCGTCGGAGCTGTAGGCGAGGATGCGGCTCTCGTCGACCGCCTTCACGATCGCCGGGAGCATCTTCGTCGGCTCCATCTCCCCTCCGAGGATCTTGCCCAGGATCGTCGCGCTCGCCTCCGAGAAGAACTCGTCGGTGCGCTCGGCCACGACCGACTCCGGGTAGCGGAAGTAGACCTCGTTGAGCAGGGTCGAGACGGTGTTCTCGCTCGTGAGGACCGTGCCGTCGGTGAGGGTCACCGGCCCGGTCGAGCCGAGGAGGTAGGAGAGGGCGACGGGGTCGATCGCGAGGACGCCGTCGATCTTCTGCTCGGGGAACTTCTGCGCCCAGAACTGCGAGGCGATCGAGGCCGCCGTCGGGAAGTCGGGGCGGCTGGTCGAGACGTTGAAGGTCGTCGCCAGGTTCTCGCCGATGGTGTCGAGCGCGCTCTGGTCGACGGTGACGGGCGCCGGCCCGCGGAAGTCGCCGCTGCCCAGCTGACGGCCGATCGAGATCGCGCCGCCGTCGACGTCGAGCTGCATCACCGAGGACGCACCGCCCCCCAGAGCCTGCGACTCCGCCAGATTCTGGAACATCACCAGGTAGTGGCGCGGACCGGAGGCTCCGAGGGAGTCGGGGAGGATCGCGGTGAGCGGCTCGACCTGCTCCATCGCGGCGGTGGCGGTGGCCAGCTGCGGAGTGAAGGAGTCGAGGGCCGAGGCGACCTGCGGCACCAGCGGGCCGCGGTCGATGCCCTCGACGCGGGTCTGCGCGGCGTCGACGACCTCCTTGGCGACGGTGATCTTCCGCGACAGCTCGGTGATCGCCGCGAGGTCGACCCTGCCGTCGACGGGCTTGAGGATGTCGAGCGAGGTCGTGGAGAGCGGCGTGACGATCCGGCCGGAGACGTCGTCGGCGATCTCGGTCGCGGCACGGACGGCGGACAGGTTCGGGCCGAGGACGGGCACCACCTCCATCACCCGCCACACCGGGTCGTCGGTCTCGTCGCGCGCCTCGCCGGTGAGGGTCGCGATCTGGGCCGCGGTCTCCCCGGCCCCCGAGGTGTCGAAGGTCGTCAGCCTGTCCGTCACCTGCGACACGAGCGGGATCGCCTCGGTCAGCTTGTCGCGGACGGTCATCGCCTTGTCGTAGGTGCGCACGCCGAGGAGCACTGCGACGACGGCTCCGATCAGCAGGACCAGGAGGACGATCAGCGTGATCCAGAGGCCGCGACGGCGGCGCGGCCTGCCGCGGGCGGGGCGGTCGGCGGACGTGGTGGTGCTCATTGGAGAGAGCCTAAGCGACGGTCGGCGGAGTGCGACCGGGCCCGCGCCACCGCCCCCGACCCAGGACGAGGGACACGCGACGCTGATGCGCGGGCCGTCCGGCTCCTCCGCCGGGGTCGCGCGGGAGCCGGGGAGGCTGCTCCGCTCAGCCCAGCAGGAGGGACACCCCGATGAGCACGGGCACCGCGGCGACCGTGGTCACGAGGGCCGTGTCCCGGGCGACGGCGACGCCCCGGTCGTAGCGCGAGGCGAAGGTGAAGATGTTCTGCGCGGTCGGCAGCGCGGCGGTCACCGTCACCACGAAGAGGTGCTCGGAGTCGAGGTGGAACGCGAAGCGCCCCAGCAGCAGCGCGACCGCCGGCATCACCAGCGACTTGAGCACGGAGGCGACGACCACCTCGACCCGCGCCGGCCCCGCCTCCAGCGGCCGCTGCCCGCGCAGCGACATCCCGAAGGCGATCAGCACCAGCGGGATCGACGCGTTGCCGATGATCGAGAACGGCTGCAGCACGGGCGCGGGCAGCTCCACGCCGGTGAGGGCGACGACGAGGCCCAGGGCGGAGGCGATGATCATCGGGTTCCGCAGCGGCTGCGTGAGGATCGCGCCGACCGAGGTCCGCCCGCTCGTCGAGACGTCGAGCAGCGTCAGGATCGTCGGCGCGAGGACGATCAGCTGCAGCAGGAGCGTCGGGGCCACCCACTGCGGATCGCCCAGCACGTAGATGGCGACCGGCAGTCCGATGTTGTTGGCGTTGACGTAGGAGGAGGCCGCGGTCCCGATCACCGTCTCGGGGAGCGGACGGGGGAAGAGCAGGCGCGACGCGAGCACGTAGAGCAGGGCGACGGTCAGCACCGTCAGGAGCGAGACGAGCAGGAACGAGGAGAAGAGGACGGAGACGTCGGCCCGCGAGAGCACGGTGAACAGCAGCGCCGGCGTCGTGACGAAGAAGGCGATCCGCGACAGGATCAGCCGGCTCTCGGGCGGGACGATCCGGAACCGCGCGATCAGGTAGCCGACCGCGATGACGACCCCGATGATCGAGAAGCCGGTGAGCACGCCCTCCACGCCGCCGCCTCTCCGCCGCGGTCCGTCCGCTGTCGCGCCTCCACCCTAGGCAGTGCCCGGGCGTTGCAGCGCCGGCCCGACGCGCCTACGGTGTGCGGCATGCCGCATCTCGAGGTCCCCGGCGCGACCCTCCACTGGGAGGCGGACGGCCGCGCCTCCGCCCCCGCCCTGCTGCTCGTGCACGCGGGCATCGCCGATCTGCGGATGTGGGACCCGCTCGTCCCCGACCTCTCGCGCGACCGGCTGGTGGTCCGCTTCGACGTCCGCGGCGCCGGCGGCACGAGCACGGAGGACGTGGAGTACGACCCGCGCCGGGACGCCCTGGACGTGCTCGACCACCTCGGCGTCGAGCGCGCGGTGGTCGTCGGCTGCTCACGGGGCGGCACCCTCGCGCTGGACCTGGCGCTGGAGCATCCGGAGCGGGTGACCGGCCTGGTCGCGATCGCCCCGGGCCTGGCGGGCTTCGACTACCCGGCGCTGACGGCGGAGGAGGAGCGCCGCTTCGGCGAGGTCGAGGCGCTGGAGCTCGCGGGCGAGCGGGAGGCCGCGGCGATCGTCGAGGCGGAGCTCTGGGCCGTGGGCCCCGACCGCTCCGCCGACGACGTGGCTCCGGAGTTCCTCGCGCGGGTCCGGGAGCTCGCGCTCACGGGCGTCGGCCACGAATCGGAGGCTCCGCGCCCGGTCGAGCCGTCCGGGCCGGCGGGCGATCGGCTCGGGGAGATCGCCGTGCCGACCCTCGTCGTGGCGGGTGCGCACGACCTCTCGGAGTCGCTGCCGGTCTGCGAGCACCTCGCCGCCGCGGTGAGCGGTGCCGAGCTGCAGGTGCTCGAGGACGCGGCGCACCTGCCCAGCCTCGAGCACCCCGAGGAGTTCCTCGCGGTGCTGCGGCCGTGGCTGGAGCGCCACGGGATCTGATCAGGCCACGGCGGCCAGGTCGAACGCCCAGTCCACGTAGAGCTCCGGCGGCTCGCCCTGCTCGACGAGATCGACCCGGTCGAAGCCGGTCTCGACACAGGTCGCTCCGGCGTCCAGATCGCTCTCCGCCACGAAAGCGTGCACGAAGCGGGGCACGGGGAACGCCGCCGCCTCCTCGAGCAGCATGCGCACGGAGTCCGCCGTGACGCCGCGGGCGTGCGGAGCGATGCTCCACGCCGCCTCGTAGGCGACGACGCCGCGCGAGCAGCCGTACCAATAGCCGATGGAGCCGACGGAGAGTCCGTCCAGCTCGACCACGTAGAAGAACGCGTCGCCGTCCGCCCAACCGCGCAGGTAGCGGTCGTGGCGCAGGAGGATCTCGCTCTCGCTCTCGAGTCCGCCGCCTGCGTGCGCGAGGGTGTCGCGCAGGACGGAGGCGTCCGCCTGCGGCCAGGGGACCAGGCGGAGGTTCTCGGGGTGGTGGTCGATGCTGGCTGTTCTCTGGTCGCTTCCGGGTTCGGGTCCCGTCACGCGCTCCGATCCTCTCTCTCAGGATGGCTCGCCGATCGAGCGCGCCGCCAGGGGTTCGGCGCGCCGGTCCGATCGGATGTCTCCGCACTCGGGATGCGGACACGGTGTCGCCCCATCTTCGACCCGATCAGGGGAGGGAAACGGAAGCCTGAGGAATCTAGCCCCGGACGGGGGGTGGCACCTGCACAACACCTGGGCAGCCGCTGACCGCGGGGCTCTCGACGGGCGGCGGAGACGTGCGCCCGCCCCCGCGAGGTCGCTGCTTCGCTCCGCCGAGACGCAAGAAAAGCGCGCGCACGAGCCCATACGCTCGGAGTCGGAGCGCGTTCCGCTCCTGCAGCCCCGTATCACCAGCGTGAGGAGGATCACCATGTCGCAAGCCGTGCAGAGCACCGTCGTCGGAGAACCCGAGGTCGTCGAGGACCGCGTGGAGGACTCCGCCGCCTGGCTCGACCTGAAGGCGGCCGCCGCCGCGCTGCAGCCGCTCCAGTCCCAGGACGGCTCGCTCGCCGAGCCCGAGCGGCTCGACGAGGCGCGCACCCTCGTCGAGCGGATCGTCGCCGGCGTCCGCACCCTCGCCCCCGCGTTCCCTCACGACGCGGCCTACCTCGACGCGCTGGTCGTCGACCTCGAGCGCTGGAGCGCGGGCGGCCTCGGCCTGCCCGACTTCCTCGACTCGCTCACCGCGTTCCAGCCGCAGGTCGAGCGCGTCGACGGCCGCCGCCACCTCGTCGTCTTCCCCATGTACACCCAGAACGGCAGCCGCGACCGCCACGTCGAGGCCGTCCTCGTCGAGGTCGTCTGGCCGCGGTTCGTCGCCGAGCTGGAGGCGGGCGACTACTCCAACGCCCTCTTCGTGCCCGTGCGCTTCGTCGACTTCACCGCCGGCTACGACACCGACAGCGCCGTGCTGTTCCCCGAGACGGTCGCGATGCGCTCCGTCCCGTCCTTCACCTGGGGCGCGATCTTCGCCGACCGCGAGGCGGCACGGTTCCGCCGCGTCGTCACGGAGGCGGCTCGGATCACCCGGCTCGAGCTCCCGGAGGACGCGCAGCGCCTGCTGGCCGACCAGCGCCTGGCGGAGGAGTCCTTCGTGATGTGGGACCTCATCCACGACCGCACCCACATGCGCGGCGACCTGCCGTTCGACCCGTTCATGATCAAGCAGCGGATGCCCTTCTTCCTCTACTCGCTGGAGGAGCTGCGGTGCGACCTCACCGCCTTCCGCGAGGCCGTCGCCATCGAGCGCCGCCTCGGCTCACTGGACCGCCGCGACGACGAGGAGGAGGCGCTGGCCGAGCGCTCGCGCTTCGTGCAGTACGCGATCCTGTTCGACCGGCTCTTCCGCTTCCCGCTCACCGGGTCGCGGGTGCGCAACTACGACGGCCTCGGCGGCCAGCTGCTCTTCGCCTGGCTGCACCAGCACGGCGTCCTGCACTGGACCGACACCCGGCTGGCGTTCGAGTGGGACGGTGTCGCCGACGTGGTCGTCGCCCTCTCGGACGCCATCGACGAGCTCTACTGGCGCTCGATCGACCGGCCCAAGACGGCGCACTGGCTGGCCGCGCACGAGCTGATCGCGGCCACTCTCACTCCGCACCCCGCCTCCGCCTGGGCCCGCGGGCTGCCGGAGGAGGTGCTGCTCGGCGCCCCGCGCGGCCTCACCGACGCGGTGCTGGACGACGAGTTCCCGCTGTCGATGTTCTACGAGGCCCTCGGGAAGAAGATGGGCGACGTGATCGCCTCGACCCGGGGCATCACCGGCCGGGACTGACGTCGCGCCCGGGAGGCGGCGGGGTGCGCTCCTCCGCCTCCCGGGGCCCCGTCCGACCGGCGTCGGTTAGCGTGGGGCGCATGCCCTCAGGTGACGGAGCCGCGGACCCGCTCGACGCGGGCTGGATCCGGCGAGCGCCGAGCCGGGCCGGATACGTGCACGACGCGGTCACCGCGGGGATCATGCTGGTGGCGACGATCGTCTCCGTCGCGCTGTACTCCTCGGCGGGCTTCCCCGACGCGGCGCACCCCGTCGTCAGCGCCCACTGGGCCGTCCTGATGACCCTGCCGCTCGCGCTGCGCCGCCGGTTCCCCGCGAGCGTGGCGGCCGGGCTCTCCGTCGTCTACGCGCTGGGGATCGTGCTCCAGGTGCCGGAGTCGCTCTTCGGCCAGATCTGCCTGTTCCTCGCGCTGTACACGGTCGGTGCGTGGGGCCGGAACCGGCGCACGGCCCTCGTCGTCCGGGTGGCGATCGCGGTCGGGATGCTGGGCTGGCTGCTCACCACCCTCGCCACGGGCGAGTACTTCGGCAGCTCCGTGCCGGTCGACGACTCCCCCGGCCTGCTCTCGCCCTACGCGGCGGAGTCGGCCCTCGCGGTCGTGTCGAACCTGCTCTACTTCGGCAGCGCCTACGTCTTCGGCGAGGCGTCGTGGCAGTCGGCCCGCCGGCTGGAGGCGCTCGAGACGCGCACGGCCGAGCTCGACGACGAGCGGGAGCGCTCCTCCCGGCAGGCCGTGTCCTCCGAGCGGCTGCGGATCGCCCGCGAGCTGCACGACGTGGTCGCGCACCACGTCAGCGTGATGGGCGTGCAGGCGGGAGCGGCGCGGCGGGTGCTGGCGCGGGATCCGGAGCAGGCGGCGGCCTCGCTCAGCGCCATCGAGGGCGACGCGCGCTCGGCGATCGAGGAGCTGCACCGCATCCTGGTCGCGCTGCGCGCTGAGGACGCAGCCCCGAATCCGCTCACCGACGCCGCCTCGACCCGCGGGGTGGCCCAGCTCGAGGAGCTGGTCGCGGCGTCCAGCGGGTCGGGCCTGCCCACCGTCTTCCTCACCCTCGGCACGCCCCGCGAGATCCCCGCGACGGTGGGCCTCAGCCTCTACCGCATCGCGCAGGAGTCCCTCACGAATGTCCGCAAGCACGCGGGACGCGGCGCGCACGCCGAGGTGCGCCTCCGCTACGCCCCCGACGCGGTCGAGCTCGAGATCGCCGACGACGGCGGGTCCGGCCCGCACCCGAGCGCCCCCGCCTCCTGCGGACTCGGGCACACCGGCATGAGCGAGCGCGCGTCCGCGGTCGGCGGCTGGATCGAGATGGGGCCGAGGGGCGGAGGCTACCTCGTGCACGCCCGGGTCCCGCTGTCCCCCGTCCGGGCGAGCGTGCCGGACGCCGGCGACCCGGTACCGTCGTCGGAGACGTCGCGGGGGCGTCAGGATCGAGCGAGCGGGGGCCGCCCATGACCGAGCACGTGCGCGTGCTGCTCGTCGACGACCAGGAGCTCGTCCGCGTGGGCTTCCGCATCATCCTCGAGTCGGAGCCGGGGATCGAGGTGGTCGGCGAGGCCCGCACCGGGCTCGAGGCCCTGCAGCGCGCCTCCGAGCTCCACCCCGACGTGATCTGCATGGACGTGCAGATGCCCGGGCTCGACGGCCTGGCCGCGACCCGCGAGATCGTGGCCGACCCGCGCCTGTGCTCGCGGGTGCTCATCCTCACCACCTTCGACCGCGACGACTACCTCTTCGAGGCGCTCTCGGCCGGCGCCAGCGGGTTCCTGCTCAAGAACGCGTCGCCGGAGGAGCTGGTGGAGGCCGTGCAGGTGGTCGCCCGCGGCGACGCGATGCTCGCCCCCGACGTCACCCGGCGGGTGATCGAGCGGTTCGCGTCCGTGCCCGAGCGCACGCCCGCCGCCGCGGAGCACTCCGGAGTCGCCGACCTGACGGACCGCGAGCGCGAGGTGCTCGTGCACCTGGCGCGGGGCTGGTCGAACGCCGAGATCGCGGCCGAGCTGTTCGTGGGCGAGGCGACGGTGAAGACGCACGTCTCGAAGATCCTGATGAAGCTCGGCGTGCGCGACCGCATCCAGGCGGTCGTGTTCGCCTACGAGCACGGGATCGCGGTGCCGGGCCGCCCCTGAGCGGTGGGCGGTCGGGCGGTCAGCGGCGGGCGGTCAGCGGCGGGCTGTCAGCGGCGGGCTGTCAGCGGCGGGGCTGGCTCGAGGCCGGGCGCGGCGGGGTGCGGCGGACGAACTCCATCCGGATCTCCGGCACGATCTTCCGGTCGAGCACGACCGTCATGTAGCGGCCGTCGACGCGGGCGCCGATCGCGACCACGTCCGGGTCGGTGTCCACGCGGTAGCCGCGCAGCGCCTCGCCGTCCACGATCACCGGGACGCCGCGCACGACGTCCTCGTCGCGGAGGGCGGCGGCGACCACCGGCATCCCGCCTCGTCGGCTGCGCACGCGGCCCGGGAAGGTGTTGCGGAGCACGTCGCCCATGTGGGCCGCGAGGCGGGACTCCAGGGGCCGGCTGCGCTCGGCGGGGATCGGCACGGAGGTGCGGACCGCCTCCCAGAGGACCGGGTACCGCATCCGCGTCACCTGGTCGACCATCCACGGCGGCAGGTGGTCGTTCTCGGCGCGCTCGATCGCGCGCTTCTGCTCGGGGGTCAGCAGGACGTGGTTGACGGGGTCGGCGCGGTTGCGCGGGTTCTTGTAGAACGAGTACGAGAGCGAGATCTCGACGAAGCGGCCGAGCGCCATCGTCTGCGCTGCGGCGAACTCCTCCAGCCTCGGCTGAGGCGCGAACGCGAGGACGGGATCGCCGAAGCGAGCCGCGATCTCGTCCACCCCGGGAGGGGCGGGCATGTCGCGAACAGCTCCCGTCGTGTCCATGCGCATAGGTAAAGAGTGGCCTGCCTCCCAGCCGATACCAACTTCTTGACGGAGATCGGCTTTCGGGTCGTCGTCCGTTCACCTGCCCGAAACACGCGGGAGGCAGGAGGGGCGTCGCGGAGGGCGCCTCCGGGGCTCCTCCGGGCGGCGGGCTGCGAAGATGGAGGGATGAGCGCTCTGCACGATCCCGACGTCCGCGGCTTCGCCTCCGACAACTACTCCGGAGTGCACGACGAGGTCCTCGCCGCGATCGCCGCGGCCAACGGAGCGCACCAGATCGCGTACGGCGAGGACGTCTACACCGAGCGCCTGCAGGAGGCGTTCCGCCGCGAGTTCGGCGAGCAGGCCCAGGCCTTCCCCGTCTTCAACGGCACGGGCGCCAACGTCACCGGCCTGCAGTCGATGCTGCCGCGCTGGGGCGCCGTCGTCTCGGCGGGCACCGCTCACATCACCTCCGACGAGGGCGGAGCGCCCGAGAAGGTCGGCGGGATCAAGATCCTCACGGTCCCCACGCCCGACGGCAAGCTGACCCCGGCTCTGGTCGACCAGGAGGCGTGGGGCTTCGGCGACGAGCACCGCGCCCAGCCGCTCGTGGTCTCGATCACCCAGTCCTCCGAGCTCGGCACCGTCTACACCCCCGAGGAGGTGCGCGCGCTCGCCGACCACGCGCACGGCCTCGGCATGCGGCTGCACATGGACGGGGCGCGGATCGCCAACGCCGCGGCCGCTCTCGGCCTGCCCCTGCGGTCCTTCACCACCGACGCGGGCGTCGACGTGCTCTCGTTCGGCGGCACGAAGAACGGCATCCTGCTCGGCGAGGCGATCGTGGTGCTCGACCCGGCGGCCTCGACCGGGCTGACCTTCCTCCGCAAGACCAACATGCAGCTCTCCTCCAAGATGCGCTTCATCTCGGCGCAGCTGCTCGCGCTGCTCGGCGACGGCAGCACGGAGGAGCCCCTGTGGCTCCGCTCCGCCCGGCACGCGAACGCCATGGCGGCGCGTCTGCGCTCGGGGCTCGAGGAGGCGATCGCGGCCGGACGGATCACCGGGCTCGAGTTCACGCAGCAGACCCGGGCCAACGCGGTGTTCGCGACGCTGCCGCCCGGAGTCGCGGACCGGCTCCGTGCCGCCTACCGCTTCTACGACTGGAACCCGGCGACCGGCGAGGTCCGCTGGGTCTGCTCCTTCGACACCACGGAGGACGACATCGACGCGTTCACGGCCGCGATCGAGCGCGAGCTGGCCGCGTGAGGGCCCGCCTCCCGCGGCTGGCGACGGTCGGCGCCGCGCTCGCCGTGCTCGTCGCGCTGACGGGCTGCACGACGGCCGAGCGCGCCGACGTGGCGGCCACCCCGTCGGCGTCCGAGAGCGTCGCTCCGACTCCCTCCGCGACTCCGACGCCCTCGCCCACGGCCTCGACCCGCCTGGGCTGCGACTCCCTCCTCCCCGCCGCGCGGGCGGCCTCGGCGCTGGGGGTCTCCCGCAGCGCTCTGGAGGGCAGCCGCGAGGTGACGACGCGCTCCTCGGGAGAGCTGATCCGCGAGGCCGCGGAGGAGAACGGCGGAGTGCTCCGCTGCGCCTGGTACGACGAGGACGCCTCCGTCACCGCGGCCGCGGTCGACGACGCCGCCGAGGCGTTCGCCGGCCGTCCCGGACCGCGCCTCGAGACCGACGTCGAGGCGTACGGCTCCTGCACCGACGGCAGCTGCGACCTGGACCTGCTCGCCGGCGCCACCTGGGTGACTCTGCAGCTGCGCGGCGCCCCCGCGGCCGTCGACCTCGCCGCGCTGGCGACCGGCACCGCCTCCGCCGCGCTCGGCACCCTCGACGAGCCGGTCACCGCGACGGCGCCCGTCTGCACCGAGGTCCTGACGGCCGAGCAGCTGTCCGGTGCCGCCGGTCTCGCGCAGGCGACCGCGGGGACCGGGACCGGGACGCCGACGACCGCGTCGGCCGCTGCCGCCGCCCGGGCCGGGTACGCCTCCTGCAGCTGGAGCGACGCCTCCAGCGCCGCCTACTCGGGCGTGACGGTCGACGCGCTCCCGAACGGCGACGACGGCTGGCGGAACCTCTCGCTGACCTCGGGCCTGGCGATCCCGCTCGAGCCGCTCGACGGCTTCGGCGAGAAGGCCCTCACCGGCTGCGCGGCGGGCGTCTGCGAGATCGACGCGCTGGCCGACGACGTGTGGTGGCGGGTGACCGTCACCGGCGACGCGGCGAAGGCCGAGGCCGTCGCCCGCGCCGTGCTCGCGAACGCCTGACCGGCCGCCCCGCTCCTCCCCGCGAGATGCCGCTTCGGTACGCCTCCACCGGCGTGTCGCGTACCGGAGTGGCATCTCGCGGAGGCGGACGGACGGGTCAGCGCCAGTACTCGTACCAGGACGACTCGCGGCAGCCGAGGGACGCGTAGAGGCGGCGGGCGCCGGCGTTGTCGGCCAGCACCTGGAGCCAGAAGCGCGCGACGCCCCGGCGGGACGCGTCCTCGAGGAGGGCGGCGATCACGGCGGAGGCGAGGCCGCGGCGCCGGGCGTCCGGGCGGGTCGTCAGGGCGAAGAGGCCGCCCCAGAGCTCGCCGTCGGGCGCTGTGACCAGCGCGAGGCGGCCGGTCGCGGCCGGGCCGTCCCCGTCGACGGCGAGAGCGTAGGAGGAGGGGCAGCCCGCGAGGATGCGCTCGGCGACCGCGCGCTCCTCCGCTCCGCCGCGTCCGTCGACCGACCACCAGAGGGCGAGCCAGTCCTCGTCGGGAGCCGGGGCGAGGCGGACGCGAGGCCGCGGCGCGGATCCTGACAGTGCGGACCTGAACGGTGCGGACAGCGCGGCGAGCGCCTCCTGCACCGATCCCGTCAGCACGAGCGTCCGGTCGATCGGCGCGGCGCCCCGCTCGGCGAGCAGCCCGGTCAGACCAGCGGGGCTCGGCGGGCCGATCTGCACGAGGGGCGCGATCCCGTGCTCGCGGGCGAACGCCTCCGCCGCGTCGAGGGCCGCCTCCTGGTCGACGACGTCGCCGGACGCGAGCACGGAGTTCGCGCGCTTGGTGACTCCCGCGGAGGCGCGCAGCTCCCACGCACCGAGGGGGCGCCGCACGAGCGCGGGCCAGGCGTCGGCGGCGAGGCGGTCGAGCAGGCGCGGATCCATCGGGCCACGGTAGCGGGAGCGGGAGCGGTGCCGGAGCCCCGCAGGTGCCCCCGGAGACGGCTCCGGCCCGCAGGATCCGCGGCGGACGAGCCGAGCGGGATCCTGCGGGCCGGAGGCCGTGGAGGGACGGGCCCTACATGTTGATCATGTGCCCCTTGAGGCCGTGGAAGCCCTCCTGCAGCGCCTCCGACAGCGTCGGGTGGGTGTGCACGTTGCGGGCCAGCTCCGTCGCGGTGAGGTCCCACTTCTGGGCGAGCGTGAGCTCGGGGAGCAGCTCCGAGACGTCCGGGCCGATCATGTGGGCGCCGAGGAGCTCGCCGTACTTCTTGCTCGCGATGAGCTTCACGAAGCCGGTGGGCTCGCCGAGGCCGTGGGCCTTGCCGTTCGCCATGAAGGGGAAGGTCGAGACGGTGATCTCGTGGCCCTCGTCCGTCGCCTGCTTCTCGGTGAGGCCGAAGGAGGCGATCTGCGGCTGGCAGAACGTCGCGCGCGGCATCATCCGGTAGTCGCCCAGCGTCTGGGTCTCGGCGCCCGCCAGGGTCTCGGCGGCGACGACGCCCTGCGCCTCCGCGACGTGCGCGAGCTGGAGCTTCGCGGTGACGTCGCCGATGGCGTAGATGTGCGGCACGTTGGTGCGCATGTGGTCGTCGATCGCGATCGCGCCGCGCTCGGTGAGCTCGACGCCCGTCTTCTCGAGGCCGAAGCCCTCGGTGCGGGGGACCCAGCCGATGGACATGAGCACCTTGTCGACCTCGAGGGTCGACTGCGTGCCGTCCTTCGCGGTGTAGGTGACCGTGACGTAGCCGTCCTTGTCGACGACCGACTCGACCTTGGTCGAGGTCAGGATCTCGACGCCGAGCTTCTTGTACTGCTTCTGGATCTCCTTGGAGACGTCCGGGTCCTCGTTGGGGAGGGCGCGGTCCATGAACTCGATGATCGTCACGTCGACGCCGTAGTTCTTGAGGACGTAGGCGAACTCCATGCCGATCGCGCCCGCGCCCACGATGGCCATCGTGTCGGGGAGCTCGCGGGTCATGATCTGGGTCTCGTAGGTGACGACGTTCTCGGAGAGCTCGACGCCGGGGAGCAGGCGGACGCTCGCGCCGGTCGCGATGATCGCGTCGTCGAACGTCAACGACTCCGTGCCGCCCTTGCTCAGCTGCACGTCGAGGCCCTGCGGGCCGGTGAAGGAGCCGACGCCGTCGAACTCGGCGATCTTGTTCTTCTTCATCAGGAAGTGGACGCCCTTGGTGCGGCCGTCCGCGACCGAGCGGCTGCGGTCGAACGCCGCGCCGAAGTCGAACGAGACGTCGCCCGAGATGCCGAACTGCTTCGCCTGGGTGTGGAAGAGGTGGGCGAGCTCCGCGTTGCGCAGCAGCGCCTTGGACGGGATGCAGCCGACGTTGAGGCAGACACCGCCCCAGTACTGCTTCTCGACGACGGCGACGGACTTGCCGAGCTGGGCGGCGCGGATCGCGGCCACGTATCCGCCGGGGCCTGCCCCCAGGACGACGACGTCGAAGTGCTGGGCCATGGATGATCCTCCAGAGTCGTGGATGGTGGTGCGCGGGGTGACCACGCCGTCTCCCACCGTACCGTTCCGGGGCTCGGAGGCGGCCCGCTCCTCCGTGGGCGAACGCGCGCGCGGACGCCGGACGGGCGCGCGCGGGAATGCCTGCGGGGCGGGGACGGTTGGGCTCCTCGGGCGACGGAGCCCCTCCCCCAGTCCCCCGCACGGAAGAAGCCCCGCGATGTCCGCCACCGCCTCCCGCACCGCCAGCACCAGCGCCCCGATCCTCGACGTCCTCGCGGAGCGCTGGAGCCCCCGCTCCTACGACGCGACCGCGACCGTCTCGGACGAGACCCTCGCATCCCTCCTCGAAGCCGCGCGCTGGTCGCCCTCCGCCAGCAACTCGCAGCCGTGGCGCTTCATCGTCGCCCGCCGCGGGACCGACGAGTTCGACAGCATCGTCGCGACCCTCGCCGGCTTCAACGGCGCCTGGGCCGGCTCCGCCGCCGTCCTGGTCGTCGCCCTCGCCGAGACCGTCGACTCCGAGGGGAAGCCGCGCCCCTGGGCCGTCTACGACCTCGGCCAGTCGATCGCCCACCTCAGCGTCCAGGCGCACCACGAGGGCCTGCACGTGCACCAGATGGCCGGCTTCGACAAGGACGCCGTCCGCGCCGCGTTCGGCGTCGACGAGCGCTTCGACCCCGTGACGATCGCCGCGGTGGGAGTCGCGGCCGACGCCGACGCGCTGGCGAACGAGACCCTCCGCGAGCGCGAGACCGCGCCGCGCACCCGCCTGCCCCTCGAGGAGCTCGTGCTCGTCCAGGCGTAGCCCTCCCGCGGAAGGCCTCCCCCGTCCACGGACCGGGGAGGCCTTCCGCATCCCACCCTGTGTTACTCCCCGTGTCGGTCCCCGCTGTGCCGCCGGGAGGCTCTCCGTACGATCGGACGATCCGCCCGCCCGCCCCGCCGTCCGGAGAGACATGCCCGCCACCCCCGCCGCCCGCACGAGCCTGGCCTTCGACGCCGAGCTCGGCCAGTCGGCGTTCCCCGTGCGCTTCGAGGGGGTCGGCCGCACCTTCGCGCCCGGGTCCCCGGTACTGACGGACGTGACGCTCGAGGCCGCCGCGGGCGAGGTCATCGCGATCCTCGGCCCGAGCGGCTGCGGCAAGTCGACGCTGCTGCGCATCGCAGCGGGCCTGGACACCGCCTCCGAGGGGTCCGTCCTCATCGACGGCGCTCCCGTCTCCGGCATCGACCCGCGCTGCGCGGTGGCGTTCCAGGAGCCGCGGCTGCTGCCCTGGCGGAGCATCGCCGACAACGTCGCGCTCGGCCTCCCGCGCGGCACCCCGCGCCCGGCCGCCCGCGCCGCCGTCGACGAGCTGCTCTCGCTGGTCGGCCTCACCGCGCACGCCCGCTCGCGGCCCCGCGAGG
>NZ_PSWM01000015.1:0-88863 GCF_002932795.1 Rathayibacter sp. AY1B5 | reverse complement strand
CCCGCGATCACGCGTCGAAGCGGTAGCCGAGGCCGCGGACAGTAACCAGGAGCACCGGCTCCTTCGGCGTCTTCTCGATCTTGGAGCGGATGCGCTTGACGTGGACGTCGAGGGTCTTCGTGTCGCCGAAGTAGTCGCTGCCCCAGACGCGGTCGATGAGCTGGCCGCGGGTGAGGACGCGGCCGGCGTTGCGGAGGAGCATCTCGAGGAGTTCGAACTCCTTGAGGGGCATCGGGGTCTCGACGCCGTCGACTTCGACCGTGTGGCGTTCGATGTCCATGCGGACGGGACCGGCGACGACGATCCGCTCCTCGCCGGGCTCCTCGGTGCGGCGGCGGAGGACGGCGCGGATGCGGGCGAGCAGTTCGCGGGTGGAGTAGGGCTTGGTGACGTAGTCGTCCGCGCCGAGCTCCAGGCCGACGACGATGTCCACTTCGGAGTCCTTGGCGGTGACCATGATGATCGGGACGGAGGAGCGGGTGCGGATCTCTCGGCAGACCTCGGTGCCGGGCATGCCGGGCAGCATCAGGTCGAGGAGGATCAGGTCGTAGTCGCCCTCGTCGAAGGCGGCGACGGCGCGGTTGCCGTCCTCGGCGACGGTGACGTCGTAGCCCTCGCGTTCGAGCAGGTAGCTGAGGGGCTCGCTGAGGGCGCTCTCGTCCTCGACGAGCAGGATGCTGGTCACGCGTGTTCTCCTATCGGGGCGGTCGCCGCGAAGGGCGTCCGGGCGGGGTCGGCTTCGGGGAGCCGGATGGTGAAGGTGGAGCCGCGGCCGGGCTTGGACCAGACGCGGACGTCGCCGCCGTGGTTCTGCACGGCGTGCTTGACGATGCTGAGGCCGAGGCCGGTGCCGCCGGTGTGGCGGGAGCGGGCCTGGTCGACGCGGTAGAAGCGCTCGAACACCCGGTCGAGGTCCTCTTCGGGGATGCCGATGCCCTGGTCGGTGACGGCGATCTCGACGACGCCGCCGGTGGAGCGGACGCCGATGCCGACGCGGGAGCCGGCGGGCGAGTACTGGATGGCGTTCGCGAGGAGGTTGTGCAGCGCCGAGATCAGCATCTTCTCCTGCCCCACGACGTAGGCCTTCTTCATCCCGCCCTTGACCAGCGTGACGTCGTGCGACTCCGCCATGACGTGGGTGGTCTCGAGCGCCGCCGTGACGACGTCGTCGACGCGGATGATGTCGGCGGAGCCGGCGACGTCGGCGGCCTGGAGCCGGGAGAGCTCGATGATCTCGCGGGTGATCTTCGCGAGGCGGTGCGACTCCTGGGTCAGGCGGTGCGCGAAGCGGCGCACCTGCTGGGGGTCGTCGGCGGCGGAGTCGAGGGCCTCGGCGAGCAGGCCGACGGCGCCGATCGGGGTCTTCAGCTCGTGGGAGATGTTGGCGACGAAGTCCCGGCGGACGGCCTCGAGCCGGCGCGCCTCGGTGTGGTCCTCGGCGATCACGAGGACGTAGCGGGAGCCGAGGCGGGTCGCGTGGACGACGAGCGTCACGGCGGCGTCGGAGAGCGGGCTGGTCGCGAGCTCCAGGTCCTGGACGATGTCGTCGCCGAAGCGGCGGACGCGGTCGACGATGGCGGCGAGGTCGGGGTGGAGCAGGGTGTCCTGCGAGACCAGGCCGAGAGCGACGGCGCGGGTGGACGCCTTCAGCACGTTGTGCGACGGGTCGGTCACGAAGGCGGGCGAGCCGACGGCGTCGATGATCGCCTCGATCCCCTCGGGGAGCCCGACCGAGATCACGTCCTGCGCGATGCGGCCCTGGCGGGCGGCGAGCGTGAGCACGGTCGTCAGAAGGATCCCGATCGCGACACCGAGAACGAGCGACAGAACCACGATCAAGCCCGAATCCACGGACCCAGGCTAACCATCCACCGGGCGTCCCCCTACCGGCCGCCCGTCGATCCTCCGGGGGTCGAGTACTGTTCAAACGCCCGGCACCGTCCGTTAACCTGCCGTGGTCATCATGACTGCGCCTGCGCCCACGGAGTGCAGTCGCAGCGGCGTGCGAGGTGCTCGCCGCAGATCCGGCGCCGTCGTCCGCGTGCGCCGTAGAGAGGGTCGAACACAGATGCGCGAAGTTTTCCAGCAGGAGCTGGCCGAGGTCCAGGAACGACTCGTCGAGATCTCCGGACTCGTCGAGATCGCCATCGAGAAGGCGACCCAGGCGTTCAACCACTCCGACGTCACCCTCGCGGAGGAGGTCATCGCGAGCGACGCGCGCATCGACGAGCTGGCCATCAGCCTCGACGAGCTCGCGATCGACATCCTCGCCCGGCAGAACCCGGTCGCCCGCGACCTGCGGATCGTCGTCTCGGCGCTGCGCATCAGCGCGTCGCTCGAGCGGATGGGCGACATCGCCGAGCACATCGCTCAGCTCTCGCGCTACCGCTTCCCCGACAAGGTCGTCCCCAAGAGCCTGCGTCCGACGTTCGTCGAGATGGGCCGCCTCGATGTGGTCGTCGCGCACAAGCTGACCGACCTGCTCCGCTCGCAGGACCCGCGCATCGCCGAGGAGATCCGCGACGAGGACGACAAGATCGACGAGCTGCACGTCAGCGTCTTCGACAAGGTGCTCAGCGAGGCGTGGAAGGGCCAGGCCGCCGACACCGTCGATGCGACGCTCGCCAGCCGCTACCACGAGCGCTTCGCCGACCACGCCGTGTCGATCGCCAAGAAGGTCCAGTACCTGATCTCGGGCGACTACTCCTAGGCGGCACCTCGGGCTCCGGCCCGTGGACGATCCGGCCCGCAGGAACGAGCGTCTCCTGCGGGCCGGACGTGTGCGGGCCCTCTCGGGGGCTGCGGACGGGAACGGCCCGCCGGAGTCGAGGACTCGGGCGGGCCGTTCGCGTGTGCGGTGTTCTACTTCTTGGCGCCCTGGGCGGCGACGGCGGCGGCACCGGCGGCCGCGGCCTCGGGGTCGAGGTAGCGCGCCTCGCCGATGGGCTCGAAGTCCTCGTTCAGCTCGTAGACGAGCGGGATCCCGGTCGGGATGTTGAGCTCCGCGATGTCCGAGTCCGAGATGCCGTCGAGCGTCTTCACCAGCGCGCGGAGCGAGTTGCCGTGCGCGGTGATCATGACGGTCTTGCCCGAAGCGAGGTCCGGCTTGATGTCGGACTCCCAGTAGGGCAGCATCCGCTCGATCACGAGCTTCAGCGACTCTGTGCGCGGCAGGGCGTCGCCGAGGTCGGCGTAGCGCTCGTCGTGCGCCTGCGAGTACTGGTCGTCGTCGGCGAGCGGGGGCGGCGGCACGTCGAAGGAGCGGCGCCAGGTCTGGAACTGCTCGGGGCCGTACTCGGCGAGGGTCTGCGCCTTGTCCTTGCCCTGCAGAGCCCCGTAGTGGCGCTCGTTGAGGCGCCAGGAGCGCTTGACGTCGATCCAGAGGCGGTCGGCGACCTCGAGGGCGATGTTGGCGGTCTGGATCGCGCGGGTCTGGCGCGACGTGTAGACGATGTCGGGGTGCAGGCCCGCCTCGGTCAGCAGCTCGCCGGCGCGGGTGGCCTCCGCGACTCCCTGCTCGGTCAGGCGCACGTCGACCCAGCCGGTGAACAGGTTCTTCTGGTTCCACTCGCTGTTGCCGTGGCGCACGAGGATGAGGGTGTAGGTCTCGGACATGCGTCCAGCTTAGAGGCGGCCCCCTCGCCCGCGGATACGCTGATGAGCATGCCCATCGGAGCCGTCACCCGCGGTACGACGGGCACGAACCGCCTCCGCCGGGTCGATCGCCGGCTCGCCGAGCTGCCCGTCCTGCGCAGCACCGCCTCTCCGCTCGTCGTCGATCTCGGCTTCGGGGCGAGCGCGGTCACCACGCTCGAGCTGCACCGCCGACTCGTCCGGGCCGCGCCGGACGTCGAGGTGCTCGGCCTCGAGATCGAGCCCGCCCGCGTCGACACCGCTCGGCGCCAGCTCGCCCGGGTGCGGGAGGGCGGCACGCCGTTCCCGGCCGACGCGCGTGTGCGCTTCGAGCGCGGGGGCTTCGAGGTGCCTCTGCCCGCGGGGCGGCGGGCGGGCGTCATCCGCGCCTTCAACGTGCTCCGCCAGTACGACGAGGACGCCGTGCAGGGGGCGTGGGCGACGATGACGGACCGGCTGCAGCCCGACGGCGTCCTGGTCGAGGGCACCTGCGACGAGATCGGCCGCATCTGCACCTGGATCGAGGTCGGCCGGGAGGGCCCGCGCTCGCTGACCCTCTCGCTGCGGCTCGCGGCGATCCCCTCGCCGATGACGGCGGCCGAGCGTCTGCCGAAGGCCCTCATCCACCGCAACGTCCCCGGCGAGGGAGTGCACGCCTTCCTCGCCGCCCTCGAGCGGGCGTGGACGCTGAACGCCCCTCTCGCCGTCTACGGTCCGGGGCAGCGGTGGATCGCATCGGTCCGGGACCTCCGGGCGGAGTGGCCGGTCCTCGGCGGGCCGCGGCGCTGGCGCCTGGGCGAGGTCACGGTCGCGTGGGAGGCGGTCGCCCCCTCCTCCTGAGCGCCGGGCGTGAGCCCTCGGCCTCCTGAGCGCTAGGCGAGCGGGGGCAGAGCGGCCCGCGCCTCGACAGGAGCGGCGCCGGTCGCCGTGAGCAGGTCGACGACGAGCGGGCGGAGCAGGACGAGCACCGTCTTCTCGGCGAGGCGCGCCTCCGGGATCAGCCGCTGCGGGTCGAGCGTGGTCGCGAGCAGCACGAGGTCCTGACGGGCCAGGGCGAGCACCGACGGATCGGCGACCGCGCGGCCGAGCAGTGCGATGCCCGGGCCGAGGGCGGCGACCGCTCCGGCGAGCGCCGGCCGCGGGGCGCCGTCCCCGACGAGGAAGTCGGTGCGGCGCGCGACGATGCGCAGGTTCCGGGTCGCGAGGTCGAGCGCGGACAGCATCACGGCCTGGCGGGCGAGCTCGCCGCGGTGTCGGCGGACGAACGGCGAGATCCGGGCGACGCCGGTCGCTGAGTCCAGCGCCGCGGTCCAGCCGTCGATGACCGGCTGCGTCCCGCGGATCCGCTCGAGGGCCGCGGTGGACGCCGTGGAGTCGCCTCGGCGGAGCGCGTCGGCCAGCTCCTCCACGGTCCGGCTGAGCGCGGTGAGGAGGCGGTGAGCCTCGGCCCGCGCCGTGCGCAGCGGCGGGCGGGGCACGATCGCCGTGCAGAGCAGCGCCGCGAGCCCGCCGATCAGGCCGTCGACGCTCCGGGTGAAGACCCCTCCGTCCGGCGCGGGGAGGACCATCACCAGCATCGCCTGGGTCCCGGCGGCCACGGCGAACCCCGGCGAGGGCGAGAGGGCCCGGCCGAGCGTGACGACGATCGCGAGGACGACGGCGAGCTGCCAGACGCCGCTCCCCCACAGCAGGAGCAGCACCTCGCTGGCCGTGATGCCGATGAGCATGCCCGTCGCGGTCTCGGCGACCTGCTTGGGGCGGGTGTCGCGGGCGATGCCGAGGCTCGAGATCGTGGCCGTCAGCGCCAGCACCGGCGAGGGGTGCCCGAGGAGGAAGTGCGCGACGGAGTAGGCGAGGGTCGCCGCGAGCACGATCTGCAGCACAGCGGGGAGCGATGCCCCCGCGCGGGCGAGGGCGCGCGCCGGACTCAGCTCGGGGGTCCGGACGAGACCGCTCAGCCGCTCGGCCGCCCGGCCCCGCTCGGCGGGACGTGCGGCCACCACGGCGTGGCCTACCTGGTCGTCGCCCCGAGGCGGGGTAGGCGGGGCACTCCCGCCTCCGCTCCGGCTCCGGGCGGGACCACGACCTCCTGGGCCGCGGCCACGCGCGAGTCGCCGGCCAGAACGGTCAGTTCGAGGTCCACCGGGACGCTCCGCTTGACGACCGCGAGGGCGACGGGTCCGTCCTCGTAGTGCCAGGCGCTGGAGGTGACCGTGCCGACCTCGACCGGCTCGCCGCCCTTGAGCGCCGTGACGACGTCGCCGTGGGCGGGGAGGACCGAGTCGGAGCCGTCGAGCTGCAGCAGGACCAGGCGCCGTGGCGGGTGGCCGAGGTTGTGCACCTTGGCCACCGTCTCCTGGCCCCGGTAGCAGCCCTTGGCGAGGTGCACGCTCGAGCGGAGGAGGTCGAGCTCGTGCGGGATGGACCGCTCGTCGACCTCGGTCGCGTGGCGCGGACGCCAGGCGGCGATGCGCAGAGCCTCGAGGGCGTCGACCCCGGCGAGCGCTACTCCCACCCCGACGGCCGTCTCGACGAGGGCCTCGAGGGCCGCTCGCGGGACCAGCACCTCGCGGAGCTCCCAGGAGGCCCCGGGGTGCTCGGCGGTCAGCGCGTACTGCCAGCCGCCCGGCTGGACCTCCGACCACGGGTCGCTCCAGACGACGGGGGCCTCGGCCAGGGACAGGGCGAGCGCCAGTGCCGGCCCGTCCCCGAGGGCGGCGAGGGTCGCGAGGTCGTCCGTGCGGTCGGCGACCTCGACGCGGAGCATGAAGCGCATCCGGTCGAGCCAGGCGGCCAGGCCGGCCGTCTCGTCGCGGTCGAGCAGGAGCCAGGCGGTCTCGCCGTCGTCGACGAGGCGGATGACGTGCTCGATCCGGCCGGTCGGGTCGAGCAGGAGCGTCTCGGCGGACGCGCCGGGGGCGAGGCGCGAGACGGCCTGGCTGGTGAGCGAGTCGATCCAGGTGAGGCGGTCCGGCCCCGTGACGGTCACGACCCCGCGGCCGGAGAGGTCGACGAGCGCGGTGCCCGCGGCGAGAGCGCGCTGCTCGCGGAAGGGCTCGCCGTAGTGGGCTGCGACGCCGGGCTCGGCGGCGCTCGTCGTCGCGACGGCGCCCGGGGCGCCCAGGAGCGGGGAGAGCGCGTCAGTCGACACGGGCGAGCCGTCCGGAGGAGTGGGTCCGCAGGCCCTGGCCGAGCGCGGCGATGTCCCACGCCCAGAGAAGGTGGTCGTCGACCAGACCGTAGAGGCGCGTGGCGGCGGCGTAGTCCTTCGCCGCGGCGGTGCGCATCACCGCGTCGGTCGCGAGGTCGATCCGCGGCCCCTTGACCTGGCCGAGGTAGAGCTCGCTGACCCCGTCCGGGTGAACGAGCGAGACCTCGATGTCGAACCCGCCGGCGGCGTTGCGCAGCGTCTCGACGGACTCCGCGTCGGGGAAGGCGGGTGCCCCTCGCCCGGGAAGCATTCCCGGGCCGGCGTCGGAGTCGGTCAGTGCGCGGCTGAGGCGCCAGTAGCCCGTCTCGGTGACCAGGGGCCGGGGCGCCTCCTCGGCGCCCTCCTCGATCAGCCACGTGTACGAGTTGTAGTTGAGGTACGGGAGACCGTCGTAGCTGAAGCTGATGCGGTGGCCGAACTCGGCCTGGACGGAGTCGTCGCCGATCGTGTAGTCGATGACGCCCGAGCCCTCCCAGACGCCGAGCAGCCAGGAGAGGGGGACGAGCTCGGGCGGGAGGCCCGACGGAAGCGAGATCACTCGGGCTCCGGCGGCGGCTAGCGCTGGCCGCGGTAGAGCTTGTAGACGACCACGCCGGAGACCCACGCGATGGCGAGGGAGGCGAGCCCGAGCAGACCGAGGTAGAAGAGTTCCAGGGCGAGAAGCATGCGCTCATCCTACCCGCCGGATCCGGCGCCGGGGCGGGGCGGGAGGGACTGCTCAGGCGGTGCGGACCCGGGTGCTCAGGCGGCGCGGACGCAGGTGCTCACGCGGGGAGGAGGCGAGCGCTCACGCGGGGAGGAGGAGGGCGATCCCGCTCGCGACCGCGACCAGGGCCATCGCCCCGACGATGCTCGTCATCGCGCGGAGGAGGTACCCCTCGGCGCGGGCCACGACGAGCTGCACCGCGAAGGTCGCGAGCACGCAGCCGCCGAACGTCAGCGCGAGCCAGAGCTGCCGGGACTCCGGAGCGGCGATGGTCAGCGTCAGCACGGAGCCCGCGAGTGCGAGCGCCCAGACGACTCCGATGCCCACCCGATCCCTGCCCATCCGACAATTGTGCCCCAGGCGGACGCCCCTCCCGGCCCGCCGCTAGTATTGCGGGCAGACCAGTTCTGGAGGATCCGTGGCGCAGTTGTTGATACTGACCTCGGCGGGAGGCGCCGAGGTGCTCCCCGCACTGGGGCTCCTCAGCCACCGGACCCGGCAGATCCCCGCGGAGCCCGCCCAGCTCGTGAACGCCCCGAGCTGCGATCTGATCCTGGTCGACGCGCGGCAGGACCTGGCCAGCGCCAAGTCGCTCTGCAAGATCCTGACGACCACGGGCATCAACGTCCCCCTCATCCTGATCCTCACGGAGGGCGGGCTCACGGCCGTCTCGGCCGACTGGGGCGTCAACGACGTCATCCTCGACTCGGCCGGCCCCGCCGAGGTCGACGCCCGCATCCGCCTGGTGATCGGCCGGCTGGCGCAGGAGCAGTCGACCTCGCGCATCCAGGCCTCGGGCGTCGTGATCGACGAGGCCAGCTACTCGGCCAAGGTGCACGGGCGCCCGCTCGACCTCACCTTCAAGGAGTTCGAGCTCCTCCGCTTCTTCGCCACGCACCCCTCGCGCGTCTTCACCCGCGAGCAGCTGCTGAGCGAGGTCTGGGGCTACGACTACTTCGGCGGCACCCGCACGGTCGACGTGCACGTGCGGCGCCTCCGCGCGAAGCTCGGCGACCTGGAGTCGCTGATCGGCACGGTCCGCAACGTCGGATACCGCTTCAACGTGTACGAAGAGGACAATGAGCGAGTCGCTCAACCTGTCCGTTGAGGACCTGGCCGATCCCGCGGTGGCGGCCGGCCTCGAGCACCTGATCGGGCGCGCCGCCTGGTTCGACCACCAGCCCCCCTTCAGCGATCAGACCCTCGTCGAGGCCCGGACCGGCTCGCGCACCCTCCTCGTGGGGCTGCGCGCCGACGTGGTCGTGGCGGCGGCGATCCTCGGCCAGGGCGAGCTCGAGTTCGTCGTCGATCCGGAGTGGCGCGGGGTCGGCTTCGGCACCGCGACCCTCGACCAGGTCCTCGCGAGCGGCCGGACGGGCCTGCTCGCCTGGGCGCACGGCGACCACCCCGCCGCCCGCGCCCTCGCTGCCTCCCACGGCTTCGCCCCGGTGCGCACCCTGCTGCACCTCGAGCTCGCGCCGCTCGCCGCCCCCGAGGTCCGCGTCCCCGAGGGCGTCGTCCTCTCGGACGCGCGCGACCTCGATCCGGCCGAGTGGATCGCCCTGAACGCGCGCGTCTTCGCCGCGCACCCCGAGCAGGGGCGGCTGACGGGGGAGGACCTGGCGGCCCGCCGCGCGGAGCCGTGGTTCGACGAGGGCGACTTCCTCCTGCTCCGCGACGCCGACGGCACGCTCCTCGGCTACGACTGGCTCAAGATCGAGCCCGGATCGACGACCGGCGAGATCTACGTCCTCGGGGTCGCCCCCGAGGCGGCCGGACGGGGACTCGGCCGCACCCTGCTGAACGCCGGACTCGCGCGGATGCTCGAGCGCGGCTGCACCACGGCCGACCTCTACGTCGAGGCCGAGAACCGCTCGGCGGTGGCGCTCTACCGCTCGCTCGGGTTCACGGACGCCTCCGTCGACGTGCAGTACCTGCAGCGCGCCGCGCCGCTGCGCTGAGCCGGCGCTCCTCCACAGGGCCTCCCCCGGCCCCGTTCATCCGGCATTCACGATCCGCGGCACGGAGCCGCCCGGGGCGGTGCCAGGATGGTGGCATGGACGGCGACAACCTGCTTCTCGAAGACGGACTGAGCGATGACCTCGACGACGACTTCGACGACGAGGAGGAGGAGCACTCGGATCCGCTCCTCCCCGACAACCGCTACCTCGACCGCGAGCTGAGCTGGCTCGCGTTCAACCAGCGCGTGCTCGAGCTCGCCGAGGATCCGCTGGTGCCGGCGCTCGAGCGGGCCAACTTCCTCGCGATCTTCTCGTCGAACCTCGACGAGTTCTTCATGGTCCGGGTCGCCGGCCTCAAGCGCCGCATCCTCACCGGGCTCGCCCTGCCGACGAACATCGGCCGCGTCCCGGTCGACGTGCTGACCGACATCTCCGAGAAGGCGCACCTGCTGCAGCAGCGGCACTCGCGGGCGTTCAAGGAGCTCGTCGAGCCCGCCCTGCGCGAGGGCGGCATCGACCTCGTCCGCTGGGACGAGCTGAGCGACGCCGAGCGCACCGTGCTGGACGACTACTTCTCGGCGCAGGTATTCCCGGTCCTGATGCCGCTCGCGGTCGATCCGGCGCACCCGTTCCCCTACATCTCCGGCCTCTCCCTCAACCTCTCGGTGCGGGTGCGCAACCCGAAGACGCAGAAGGTCGAGTTCGCGCGCCTCAAGGTGCCGCAGATGCTCCCCCGCTTCGTGCGGATCGCCGGCGTCAGGGCACCGGGCGAGCCGATGCGGTTCATCTCGCTCGAGGACCTGATCGCCAACCAGCTGGACGACCTGTTCCCCGGCATGGAGATCCTCGACCACCACGTGTTCCGGGTGACGCGCAACGAGGACGTCGAGGTCGACGAGGACGAGACCGAGAACCTGATCAAGGCTCTCGAGAAGGAGCTGCTGCGGCGCCGGTTCGGCCCGCCCATCCGCCTCGAGGTCACCGACGACATGGACGACGAGACGCTGGGCCTGCTGGTCCGCGAGCTCGACATCACGACCCAGGAGGTCTACAAGCTCCCGGCTCCGCTGGATCTCAGCGGGCTCTTCAGCCTGCAGAAGATCGACCGACCGGACCTGAAGTACCCCAACCACGTCCCGACGACGGCGGTGCAGCTCTCCCCGAGCGAACCGAACCAGCGGCAGGACGTCTTCAAGGCGGTCTCCCGCGGCGACGTGCTCCTGCACCACCCCTACGAGTCCTTCGCGACGAGCGTGCAGTCGTTCCTCGAGCAGGCGGCGGCGGATCCGGACGTGCTCGCGATCAAGCAGACGCTCTACCGCACCTCGGGCGACTCCCCCATCGTCGAGGCGCTGATCGACGCGGCCGAGTCGGGCAAGCAGGTGCTCGCCCTGGTCGAGATCAAGGCGCGCTTCGACGAGCAGGCGAACATCTCGTGGGCGCGCAAGCTCGAGAAGGCGGGCGTGCACGTGGTCTACGGGCTCGTCGGGCTCAAGACGCACTGCAAGCTCGCGCTCGTCATCCGCCAGGAGAAGGGCGGAGTGCTCCGCCACTACTCCCACATCGGCACCGGCAACTACAACCCGAAGACCTCGCGCATCTACGAGGACCTCGGACTCCTGACGGCCGACCCCGAGGTCGGCAAGGACCTCACGCGACTGTTCAACGAGCTCTCGGGCTACGCGATCGAGAAGAAGTTCAAGCGCCTGCTCGTCGCGCCGCGCCACCTCCGGAAGGGCCTGCTCAAGCGGATCGCCGCCGAGACCGAGAACGCCCGCGCGGGGCGGCCCTCGGGCATCCGGATCAAGGTCAACTCGATCGTCGACGAGTCCGTGATCGACGCGCTCTACCGCGCCAGCCAGGCCGGCGTGCCGGTCGACGTCTGGGTCCGCGGGATCTGCGGACTCAAGCCCGGGCAGGAGGGGCTGTCGGAGAACATCCGGGTTCGCTCGATCCTCGGCCGCTACCTCGAGCACTCCCGCATCTTCAGCTTCGTCAACGGCGGCGAGCCGGACGTCTTCATCGGCAGCGCCGACATGATGCACCGCAACCTCGACCGCCGCGTCGAGGCTCTGGTGCGGATCGTCGAGCCGGCGCACCTCAGCGAGATCGACGACATGTTCGAGCGGGCGATGGACGAGCGGACGGCCTCCTGGTGGCTCGGCCCGGACGGCGACTGGACGCGGCACCACCTCGACGAGGAGGGAGCTCCGCTCGCCGACCTGCAGAACCAGCTGATGCAGCACATCACCCACCGCAAGCGCGCGGCGACCCGCTCCGCCAACCGGGCCTCCACCCGCTGACGCCCGTGACGGGCACCGTCTACGCAGCAGGAGCGGTGTGCTGGCGGATCATCGAGGGCCGCCCGCACATCCTCGTGATCCACCGGCCGCACCGCCGGGACGTCAGCCTGCCCAAGGGCAAGGTCGATGCGGGCGAGTCCCTCCCGGAGACCGCGGTGCGCGAGATCCGCGAGGAGACCGGGCTCTCGGTGGCGCTCGGTGTGCCGCTGGGATGCACCGAGTACACGCTGCCGAGCGGGCGCCCGAAGGCCGTCTACTACTGGGCCGCGCAGGTCACCGAGAAGGCCGTCCTGGCGTCCGACTTCCTCCCGAACGACGAGGTCGAGGCGCTCGAGTGGGTGACGCTCAAGCGGGCCCGGAGCTACCTGACGTATCCGCACGACGTGACGATCGTCGACGAGTTCGCCCGGATCGCCGCGCGCGGGGCGCTCGAGACCTTCGCGATCGTGGTCCTGCGGCACGCGAAGGCGGTGCCCGCCTCCTCCTGGGACGGCCGCGACTCCACCCGCCGCCTCACCGGGCGCGGCCGGGTCGAGGCCGCGGCCGCCGCTCAGGCCGTGGCCGCCTGGCGCCCGCGCCGCCTCGTCTCGAGCACCGCCAAGCGCTGCCGGTCGACCATCGCCCCGCTGTCCGGTCTGGTCAAGAAGCCGGTCAAGCTCCGCGACGACCTCAGCCAGGAGGCGCACGAGCAGGGCACCGCCGACGTCCGCGCCCTCGTCGGCAAGCGGGTCCGCGCCCGCCGCACCGCGGTCCTCTGCAGCCACCGGCCGGTGATCCCCGAGATCCTGCGCGAGATCGCCCTCGCCACGGCGACCCCTCTCGGCGCCTACCTCGACGAGGCGTCCGCGCTCCCGACCGGAGGCTTCGCCGTGGTGCACCTCTCCACCGCCCACCCCGGCTCCGGGATCGTCGCGATCGAGACGCACACGCCGCTGGCCTGACCGCCCGGGCCGCGCTGCGCGACGGGCTCCACGGGCCCCGCCGGACCGGGCCGGTCGCGCGGCCGGGACGCGCCCGACGCTCCTCGCCTTCCCCGCCGCCCCGTCGCTCCGCAATCCCCGGAGCGGACCCGTTCACCGCGCGTTCACCGAGCGGTCGGTGCCAGGACACGACCCCTCCGTACTCTCGCTCGCGGGCTGCACCGGGCCCTGTTCTGTTTTCCACGCTTTCCTACCCGAAAGGGATACTTGTGAGATTCTCGCGTCTCGGCCAGGCGGCCGTCGTCGCCGCCGTCGCAGCGATCACGCTGACCTCCTGCGCTGCCAACGAGGCACCGGCCGCAGGCGGCAGCTCCGGCTCCGCCACCACCTCCACGCTCTCGGGCACCATCACCGGCATCGGCTCGTCCGCTCAGGGCACCGCGCAGACCACCTGGGCCGCCGCGTTCCAGACCGCGAACCCCGAGGTCACGGTCAACTACGACCCGCAGGGCTCCGGCGCTGGCCGCACCAACTTCATCGACGGCGCCGCCGACTACGCCGGCTCCGACTCCGCGCTCAAGGACGAGGAGCTCGCGAGCACCTTCGCCGCCTGCGCCCCCGACACCAAGGCGATCGACCTCCCGGTCTACATCTCGCCGATCGCGGTCATCTTCAACGTGGAGGGCGTCGACGAGCTCAAGCTCGACGCGGCCACCATCGCCGGCATCTTCAAGGGCACCATCACCTCCTGGGACGCCCCGGAGATCAAGGCCCTGAACCCCGACGCGACCCTCCCGTCGGCGAACATCACCTCCGTGCACCGCTCGGACGACTCGGGCACCACGCAGAACTTCACCGACTACCTCGCGGCCACCGCGAGCGACGTCTGGGACGCTCCTGCCGCGCAGACCTTCCCGTACCAGAGCGGTGACGGCGCCAAGGGCACCTCGGGTGTCGTCGACGCGGTCAAGAACGGCACCAACACGATCGGCTACGCCGACGAGTCCGGCGCCCAGGGCATCGACATGGCCCAGCTGAAGGTCGGCGACGCGTTCTCGACCATCTCGGCCGACGGAGCCGCGGCTGTCGTCGCCGCCTCGCCCATCGCCGACGGCCGCGAGGAGAACGACCTCGCGATCAAGATCGACCGCACCGGCACCGAGGCGGACGCCTGGCCGATGGTCCTGGTCAGCTACCTCATCGTGTGCCAGGAGTACGCGGACGCCGAGAAGGGCGAGGTCGTCAAGGCCTACGCCTCCTACGTCGCGAGCGAGGAGGGCCAGGAGGCCGCCGCCGCTCAGGCCGGCTCCGCTCCCCTGAGCTCCGAGCTCGCGTCGACCGTCGCCACCGCGATCGAGTCGATCAAGTAGTCCCACCGGCAGGGCCCGTCTCGCAGCACGATCCGCGGGACGGGCCCCGCCTGTGCCGGGCTCGGCCCACCGGACGCCCCCGCCGAGCCCTAGCATCTCCCTGTGCGCCCCGCCGAACCCCTCGTCTGAAGAGAGTCCCCTGGAATGGCAACTGAGACCGTCGTCCGCCCGAAGGCGAAGGTGCGTGTCGGAGATCGGGTCTTCTCGATCTCGACCGTCGCCGCCGGCTCCCTCATCCTCCTCGTCCTCGCCGCCGTCGCGATCTTCCTCATCGCGCAGTCGATCCCCGCGTTCACCGCGCCGGCCGGCAGCCTCCCCGGCGACGCGACGAGCTTCTGGGCCTACGTCGGCCCTCTGGTGTTCGGCACGGTCTGGTCGGCGGTGATCGCCCTGGTGATCGCCCTGCCGCTCTCGATCGCGATCGCCCTCTTCATCTCGCACTACGCGCCGCGCCGCATCGCGATGGCCCTCGGCTACGTGGTCGACCTCCTCGCCGCCGTCCCCTCGGTGGTCTTCGGCCTCTGGGGCGCGACCGTCCTGGCGCCGATGGTGCAGCCCTTCTACCTCTTCCTCAACGTGAACATCGGCTGGTTCCCGCTCTTCGGCGGCCAGGCGTCGGGCACCGGCAAGACGATCCTCACCGCCTCGGTGGTGCTGGCCGTCATGGTCATCCCGATCATCACCGCGGTCTGCCGCGAGATCTTCCTCCAGGCCCCGCGCCTGCACGAGGAGGCGGCGCTCGCGCTCGGCGCGACCCGCTGGGAGATGATCCGCATGGCCGTCCTGCCCTTCGGCGCCCCGGGCATCGTCTCGGCCGCCATGCTCGGCCTCGGCCGGGCCCTCGGCGAGACGCTCGCCGTCGCGATGGTGCTCTCGCCCGCGACGGTCGTCTCCTTCCTCCTGCTGACCTCGCAGAACTCGAACACCATCGCCGCGAACATCGCGCTGCAGTTCCCGGAGGCGAGCGGAGTCGGCGTGAACGTCCTCGTCGCCTCGGGCCTCATCCTCTTCGTCATCACCCTCGTCGTGAACTCGGTCGCGCGGTTCATCGTCAACCGCCGCAAGGCCTTCTCGGGAGCCAACTGATGTCCGCCGCCACCTCGTCGATGCCCTTCTCGCTGCAGGCGGGCAAGCTGCCCAAGGGCACCCCCTGGATGCTGCTCGTCGGCAGCTGGGTCGTGTTCGCCGCCGTCTTCCTGATCCTCCAGGCGGCCGGCATGATGAACGACTTCAGCCTCGTCGGCGCGATCTTCTGGGGCACCGTCCTCTTCGACGTCGCCATCTACGTGGTCTCGCGCCTGGTCGAGGGCGGCCGCAAGGCTGTCGACCGCCTCGTGACCTCGCTGGTCGCGACCGCGTTCATCATCGCGCTGCTCCCGCTGATCTCCCTGCTCTACACGGTCGTCTCCAACGGAGTCGCGCGGTTCGATCCGCTCTTCTTCTCCTCGTCGATGCGCAACGTCATCGACGCGGGCGGCGGCGCGCTCCACGCGATCGTCGGCACGCTCGAGATCACGGCCATGGCCGCGCTGATCTCGGTGCCGATCGGCCTGCTCACCTCGATCTACCTCGTCGAGTACGGCCGCGGCCACCTCGCCCGGGCAATCACCTTCTTCGTCGACGTGATGACGGGCATCCCCTCGATCGTCGCGGGCCTGTTCGCCTACGCGCTCTTCGCGCTGATCCTCGGCCCCGGCGTCCGGATGGGCTTCGCCGGCTCGATCGCCCTCGCCGTGCTGATGATCCCCGTGGTCGTCCGCTCGTCGGAGGAGATGCTGAAGCTGGTGCCGAACGAGCTGCGCGAGGCGTCCTACGCCCTCGGCGTGCCGAAGTGGCTGACCATCGTCAAGATCGTGCTGCCGACCTCCATCGCCGGGATCACGACGGGCATCACGCTCGCCATCGCCCGCGTCATCGGCGAGACCGCGCCGCTGCTGATCGTCGCCGGCTTCACCGCGTCGATGAACTACGACCTCTTCAGCGAGCGGATGATGACCCTCCCGGTCTTCGTCTACACGCAGTACGCGAACCAGGGCCCCGACGCCGAGGCGTTCCTCAACCGGGCCTGGACCGGCGCGCTGGCCCTCATCCTGATCGTCATGGCGCTGAACCTGGTCGCCCGCCTGATCGCGAAGATCTTCGCCCCCAAGCTCGGCCGCTGACACCCACCACTCGGCTCCGGCCGGAATCCCCGAAGGAAGCAATGTCCAAGCGCATCGAGGTCAACGACCTCAACGTCTACTACAGCCAGTTCCTCGCGGTGGAGGGCGTCTCGCTCGCCATCGAGCCCCGCACGGTCACCGCCTTCATCGGCCCGTCCGGCTGCGGCAAGTCGACCTTCCTCCGCACGCTCAACCGCATGCACGAGGTCATCCCCGGCGCGCACGTCGAGGGCGAGGTCCTGATCGACGGCAACAACCTGTACGGCCCGGGCGTGGACCCGGTGCAGGTGCGCCGCCAGGTGGGCATGGTCTTCCAGCGCCCCAACCCGTTCCCGACGATGTCCATCCGGGACAACGTGCTGGCCGGTGTGAAGCTCAACAACCGCCGCATCTCGAAGTCGGACGCGGACGCGCTCGTCGAGCGCTCGCTCCAGGGCGCGAACCTCTGGAACGAGGTGAAGGACCGCCTCGACAAGCCGGGCTCCGGTCTCTCCGGCGGCCAGCAGCAGCGTCTGTGCATCGCCCGTGCGATCGCCGTCTCCCCCGACGTCCTGCTGATGGACGAGCCCTGCTCGGCCCTCGACCCGATCTCGACCCTCGCGATCGAGGACCTCATCGAGGAGCTCAAGAACGACTACACGATCGTCATCGTGACCCACAACATGCAGCAGGCCTCGCGCGTCTCGGACCGCACCGCGTTCTTCAACATCGCGGGCACCGGCAAGCCGGGCAAGCTCATCGAGTACGACGACACCGCGACGATGTTCTCGCGTCCGTCCGTCCAGGCGACCGAGGACTACGTCTCGGGCCGCTTCGGCTGATCCGCCGCAGACGAGAGCGAGCCGCGTCCCTCCGGGGGTCGCGGCTCGTTCTCGTTCGACGTCCTGCACTCCGGGAACGAGAAGAGCCGCACCCCGTTCCCGGAGTGCGGCTCTTCTCGTGCTCAGGCCCTCAGGCGATGTCGATGGCCAGTATCGGGTCCGTGGTCGGAGCCGACGAGCCGCCGGCGTCCTCGACCGTCACCGCGACGACTCCGCCCTCGGCGAGGCTCCCCTCGAGCGGAGCCACGGTGCTGCCCTCTCCCCCGTCGAACGTCCCTGCGGCGACCGGACCGGACGAGCCGATGTACCAGAGCTCGTAGGTCTTGTCCTCCGGCAGCGGCGCCAGGTCGTCCACCACGAGGGCGGAGCGGCCGAGCGAGCTCGACCAGACCAGCGTCGCCTGCTCGCCGGTGGCGACCGTGCCGGTCGTCTCCTGCGCGTCGGGGGCGCTGCGGATCTGCTCGAGAGCAGTCTGCTGCTGCGTCTGGCCGGGGCCGGACGAGAGCAGCGGCGGGAGGGTCACTCCGCCGACCACGATCACCGCGGCGGCCGCAGCCGCCGAGAGGTAGACCGCCGGGCGGGCGAACCAACGGCTCCGGGCGCGGTTCGCGGCGCTGCCGCCTCCGTCCCGACGAGCCGTCGGACCGCTCCGCTCGCCCTCGGAGGCGACGGGAACCAGGCGGGGCGCGGCGGGCGCCTCGTGGTCCTCGTCGGGCTCCTCCAGCGGCAGCTGCGGAGTGGTGGCGATGAGCGCCATCAGGTCGGCCTTGAAGCCCGGCGAGGGCTCCACGGCGGGTGCGTCGGCGACCAGCGCCTCGGCCACCTCGGCGAACGCGTCGGCCTCGCCGCGCGCCTCCGGGTGCTCGGAGAGGAAGCGCTCGTAGCGCTCCTGCTCCTCGGGCGTCAGGATGCCCAGTGCGTGACCCGCCGCGAGATCGCGCGGGTCGTCCATCCCGTCGGGGAGTCGCACATCGTTCACAGGGCCACCCCCATCTCTTCTCGAAGTCTGATCATTCCGTCACGCAGGCGTGTCTTGACGGTTCCCACGGGGCACTGCAGGATCCCCGCGATCTCGCTGTGCGAGTATCCGCCGTAGTAAGCGAGCTGCAGCGCCTGCCGCTGCAGTTCCGTCAGGCGGCCCATGGCGGCCGCGACCTTCTCGTGCTCGAGGGACACCTCCGCCTGCTCGGAGACCTGGTCGTAGTCGCGCCCGAGGTCTCGGATTCCGATGCGCATGTCCCGATCACGGCCGGCTTGAGCCGCGCGGACCCTGTCGATGGCCCTGCGGTGTGCCATCGTGAGGATCCAGGTCGTCGCGCTTCCTTTATTCGGAGCGAAACGCCCAGCGGTTTGCCAGATCTCGAGGAAGACCTCCTGGGCCACCTCCTCGGACTGGGAGCGGTCGACGAGCACGCGGATGATCAGGCCGAGGACCCGGCCCGCCATCTGGTCGTAGAGCGCGGCGAAAGCCGCCTGCTCTCCTCCGGCGATGCGCTCGAGGAGGACAGCCGCCTCCGTTGTGGTGTCGTCCGTCATCAGCCCCGCCTCGCCCGCGCCCGGGCTGAAAGATTCCGCGTCATCCAGAAGGCTGTCACGGCCAGGCCTGCTACGACGACCGACACCTCGATCGGATGCGTCACGAATCGGACATCCAGCGCCAACGTGCCGATCGGCACGAGCGCCGGATCGCCCAGCCGGGGGGCCAGCCAGAGGGAGATCACAGCCACCGCCGCAGCGGTGATGCCCGGATAGCTGCGCGGGCGGAGGAGGACCCAGAGCCCGGCGAACAGGTCGAGGACCGCGAGGACGCGCATCACCGTGCCCTGCGAGAGCGAGACGCCCGCGGCGAACTGGGCGCCCTCCGCGTCGTCGACGCTCGGGGCGGCGAGGAGGTAGAGCGCGGCGACGACCAGCAGCCCTGCTCCCGCCCAGACGCGCGCGCCGATCCGGAGAGCTCTGCTGTTCTTCATTCCGCTGGCGCCTGTCTGTGGGGACTCGGGCGAGGATCGACTCCTCCTGGGCCCTCGCCTCGCGCACCGTGGCGGCGATGCGAGCAGAGAAGGGGCCGGACCGCAGAAACGCCTCTCGGCGCGAGGCCGCTCGAAGCGGCTATAAGTGGAGCCCGGGGTTACTGCGATCCGGCTTCCGCCAGTCTACCAAAGGCCTCCGCGGTGGCGGCGAGCGGCGTTCGCAGTGGGTGAACGCGGGTTGCGCGTCACTCCAGGGAGTCGCTCCTCCACAGCCGGGCGCAGCTCACGAGCTCGGCGGCGGTGGTCGAGAGGCGCAGCGCGCGGGTGGTCAGCTCGCTCGCCCGGGCGGGGTTCACCGGCTCCACGTCGTCGGCGACCGAGACGGCTCCGGAGGCGCTCACGCGGCAGAACGCCGCGGCGCGGTCCAGTGCCACCGCGAAGTCGCCGTCGAAGACGCCGCGGAGGATCCGGTCGGCCAGCTCGGTGATCTCGGCCGGCCCCGTGGGCGTGCTCGCTCCGGCGACCACCGGGTCGATCGTGGCGGAGAGCTCGACTCCGCGCTGGTAGAGGAAGCTCGTGCTCTCCGGGTCCTGCCGGATGACCAGCCGCAGCAGGTAGATCCGCCACAGCGCACCCGGCAGGCTCGCCGCGCTGGAGCGCGCCCAGAGCTCGGCGAGGGCGTCGATGCCGTTGTGGTCGGTGTACTCGACGAGGCGGTCGATGACCACCGGGTCCGGGTCGTTCCGGACGCGGCTCAGCAGCGCGATCGCGGTCTCGTGGGCGACGCGGCTGATCTGCGCCGGGTCCTCTCCTCCCTGGAACGCCTCGAAGACGTGGGAGGGGAACTTGGTCGGCTTGTGGAAGCCGTCTGTCATGGGGCCGCCTTCCGCGGTCGTGCGCGCGGACGCTCTCGCGCTCGCGCTCCGTAGGGGGTTCGAGGAGGGTAACGCCCGCGGCTGGGCGGGTATGCCCGCGCGGAGGACGCGGACCGCTCCGGAATCGTCCGGCTGCTCGGCGCCGCACCTGCTCCGGGGGCGCCGACGGCCCGCTACCCTGGAGCGCGCGGGCCTCTAGCTCAGTTGGCAGAGCAGCGGACTTTTAATCCGCGGGTCGTCGGTTCGAGCCCGACGGGGCCCACCACCCGCTCGCCTGGTCGCGCTTTCCGGACAGTGCCAGGGCGCGGACAGGTCGCACCACTACGGTGCAGGAGTGCTGACCTTCCTCCGCGCTCTTCTGCGGCGGCCGCGGCTGTGCGAGGCGTGCCGCGTCCGGCCGGCCCGCCGCCGCGATCCGTTCTGCTCGACGGACTGCGCGAAGACGTACTACCTCTACCTCTGACGCCCCGTCCGGGCCCCGGCAATCCGCGACGGCGTCACTCGTGGCAGAGCGACCACACCTCGTCCGGGTAGTCGCGCACCTTCTCGCCGACGAGGAGGCGCCAGCGGCCGTCCTGGTGCTCGAGCAGGCGTCCGGTGACGACCTCCGAGAGCCAGTCGGAGTCGATCCGGTACCAGCGGACGAGGCGGACGGTCGTCGCGGTGTGCGAGACGCGAGACGTCATCGCGGGAGTCCCTTCTCGACGAGGGAGCGGGGTGCTGGGATCAGCGAGCGTTCGACGGGCGAACGAGGGGTGACCCGCGCCGAGACGACTCCCTTGTCGACCGGCCGGGAGACTGCGGCGGGCGTCCGGCGGACCGGATGCCAGGAACTCTAGACGACCGCGCTGGCGGTGTCTGTCCCATCCCCGGTCACAGCGGAGCGGCCCCGTTCAGCATGCTCAGAGCTGAACGGTGCAGCCGGCCGAGCGCGCCTGCCGGAACGCCGCCGCCTCGCGGGTACGGGAACGCAGTCTCCTCGCTCGGCGGCGGAGGAGCCGCTCGCTCGGGCCGAAGGCACCGGATTCGAGGAGCTGGCGGAGCGAGAGGGTCACCTGCCGGGCCAGACGGGGATCGATGCGGCCGGGGATCCGGATCGCGTCGATGAGATCGAGGGCGGTGCGCGTGGTGCGGGAGATCGCCATGACCGAACCCTAGGGACGCCGGGCTCCGGTGTGCGCGCCCCGGACGGGGGCGCCGACGGGGACTGATGCTCAGCCCCGGGGCGCCCCGGCGGGATCAGTCGTGCCCGTTGCTGCCGTCGCCGCGGCCCGTGGAGGACTGCAGGCGGTCGATGTGCTCGGAGGCCTGGGCCTTGGTGAGGTCGGCGGGGAGGGTCTCGCCCGCTTCGCGCGCGAGGGTGTCGAGGTAGCTGCGCTGCGGGCCGGTCATCGGCTCGTCGCCGGTGACCCAGTCGGACGGGTCCTTGCTGGCGCTGGTGTCGCTGCCGTCGTCGGCACGGGCGCCGAGGACGTCGCCCTCGGTCTTGACATCGGGATCGGTGGTGTTGTCATCGCTCATGGTGCGACCGTACGCCCGACCACCGACGCCGACGAGGGCTTGCGGAGCGGCGCCGTGCGCCCCGCTTCACGAGCCGAGCAGCGCGTGCGCGACCGTGAAGATGACGAGCCCGGCCAGGGAGCCCACGACGGTGCCGTTGATCCGGATGAACTGGAGGTCCTTCCCGACCTGGAGCTCGAGCTTCTCGGACGTCTCGCGCGGGTCCCAGCGGTGGATCGTGTCGCCGATGATGCTGGCGATGTCGGTGCGGTAGCGGTCGACCAGGTTCGCCGCCACCGAGCCGATCCAGGAGTCGACGGTCGCCGCGAGGCCGGCGTCGGTCGAGAGCCGGCGGCCCAGATCGACGACGATCGACTCGATACTGCCGCGCAGCGGGCTCGCCGGGTCGTCCATCGCGCCGAGGAGCGAGGCCTTCGTCGCCTCCCAGGCGTCCCCCGCGAGCTCGCGGACGCGCGGGCTGTCGAAGGCGCGGTTCTTGATCTCCTCGACGCGGGCGATCAGGTCGGGATCGGTGCCCAGATCCTGCGCCAGCGTGGCGAGGTAGCCGTCGATCGCGATCCGGAACGGGTGCACCTGGTCCTCGCGCACCGCCGCGACGAAGACGAGAGCCTCGCGGTACAGCCGCTCGTCCACCGCCCGGCTGACCGCGGAGGGCAGCCAGCTCGGCAGGCGGCCGCTGACCATGCGGGTGAAGCTCTGCGGGTTCGCGGTCAGCCACTCCTCCGCCTGCTCGACCAGCGTGTCCACGAGTCGCCGGTGGTGGCCGGCCTCGACCACGCTGCCCACCAGCGAGCCCAGCGGCGGGCCCCACTGCGGGTCGAGGAGGTGGCGCCGCGCCAGCGCCTCGATCACGCGCTGCACATCGGAGTCGTCCAGCAGGGCGATCGCCGAGCGGACGGCCGCCGCGCTCTCGCCGCCGACACGGTGCGCGTTCTCCGGCTCGGCGAGCCAGAGCCCTGCCCGCCGGGCGATCCCGAAGGAGTCGAGCTTCTCGCGCACGATGGCGCCGCGGAGGAAGTTCTCCTCGACGAACTGCGCGAGGCTCGCGCCGATCTCGTCCTTCTTGGTCGGGATGATCGCGGTGTGCGGGATCGGCAGGCCCAGCGGCCGCCGGAACAGCGCGGTCACGGCGAACCAGTCGGCGAGCGCGCCGACCATCCCGCCCTCGCTCGCGGCCCGGACCCACTGCAGCCACGGGTAGCGCTCCTGCAGGGCGAACGACACGGCGAAGACGACGGCCATCACCACGAGCAGGCCCGTGGCGAGCCGCTTCATCCGGACGAGGGCGACGCGCTTGGCCTCGTCGTCGCGCCCCACCGCCGCGAGGGAGGTCATGACGCGGTGGGGAACCCCTCGTGGCGGATGCCCCACGCGACGGTCCACTCCTCGCCCGGCTCGAGCCAGCGCAGGCCCTGCCCGCTGTTGAACGCCTCGGCCGGAGCGGTCATCGGCTCCACGGCGATCGCGGTCTTCACGTCGTCGCCGTCGGGGAAGATCCGGGTGATGAAGACCTGGATGAAGTTGTGCGAGGCGTCGGCCCAGAGGAGCACGCGGCGCCCGTCGGCGGCGCGGAGGCCGTGCACGCTCTCACCGTCGACCATCCGGACGTCGGCCCAGGCGTCGTCGAGCTTGAGGTCGCCGATGCGGCGGCCGGAGCGGAGGTCCCACTCGGTGCCCTCGACCGGCTTCTGCACGGTGGGGTTGAGGCGCTCGTCGACCTCGATGTGCACCGCCGCGTCGACGGTGATCTCGAGCTCGTCGGTCGGCACGTCGCCGATGGCGAGGAAGGGGTGCGTGCCGATGGCGACGGGTGCCTCGTCGGCTCCGACGTTGACGACGCGGTGGACGACCTTCAGCCCGTCGGCCTGCAGCTCGTAGCGGACCGAGGTCTCGAGGTGGAACGGGTAGCCCGCCTGCGGCACGACCGGCGCGGCCAGCTCGACGAAGGAGGGGCCCTGGTCGACGAGGCGGTACGGGGTGCTCACCAGGAGGCCGTGGATGGCGTTGTGGTACTTCGGCTCGGTGATCGCGAGCTGGAGCGTCTCGCCGCGGTGGTGCCAGCGCCCGTCCTTCACGCGGTTGGGCCACGGCATCAGGACGATGCCCGAGCCGAACGGCGGGACGGTGCTCTCCGGGTAGGAGGCGGTGATCTCCACTCCGTCGACCGAGAGGTGGCGCAGCGCTGCCGCCACCTCCGTCACGACGGCGTGCAGGGTGCGTCCCTCGGCGGTGAGGTCGAGGGAGAACTGGCGCCCGGTGGCGGGAGCGGGGGTGAAGTCGGCCATTCCTCGATCCTACGGACTGACGCGCTCGCCGAGCGCCCGGCAGCGCGTGACCGCGAGCCCCGCCTCCTCCAGAGCGGCGACCAGTCCGTCGGCGGCTCCCGCGCCCGTGAGCAGACGGTCGAACTCGTCGGGAGCGGCGACCCGGCCGAGGTCGACGACTCCGAGCTTCGAGGAGTCGGCGACCACGACCCGGCGGGTCGCCGCCTGCAGCATCCGGCGCTTCAGGGTCGCCTCGGGGAGGTTGACGTTGGTGACGCCGGCCTCCGGGTGCACGCCGGTGCAGCCGATGAAGGCGATGTCGGCGCGGATCCGCTCGAGCATCTCGGACGCGAGCGGCTCGACCAGCGAGTGCTGCAGCGGCCGCAGAGTGCCCCCGGTGACGACGACGGTGAAGCGCGGGATGGCCGGCTCGAGCGCCAGAGCCGTGGAGAGGCCGTTCGTGATCACTGTGACGTCGCGCAGCTCCTCGCGAGCCACGAGCGCGTGCGCGATGGCGAGCGGTGTGGTGCCCACGTCGAGCACGATGCTCTGCCCGGAGGAGACGGAGGCGGCGGCCTCGCGGCCGATCGCGGCCTTCTCGTCGGAGGCGGCGCTCAGGCCCTCCTCGAGCGAGCGCTCGCCGGTGGGCCTCGGCGCGGGGATCGCCCCTCCGCGCACCCGCTGGAGGACGCCCTCGCTCGCCAGCAGTGCGAGATCGGAGCGGACGGTGACGACCGAGACCCCGAGCATGTCGGCCATCGGGGCGACCCCGACGAAGCCCGAGCTCTCGGCGGCCAGGCGCAGCCTCAGCCGGCGCTCGATCGCCGACGTGGACTCCTGCTCGCCGTCCGTCCTCATCCGCCCATCGTGCCCGCGGTCGAGCGGACTTGTCAAAGAGAAAACCAGCTTTCCTTTTCGAAGGTGCGGCCCTAGTCTGACTCCTGTCATGAACGAAGCGATCACCCTCTCCGCCGGCGTCGTCAAGCGCCCGCACACGCTGGCCGACGGCCGCGAGCTCCTCTACTTCGACGACGCCGACACGACGCTCCCCCCGGAGCGCGCCGCCGACGCCCGCCACCTCGACCCCCGCCCCGCCACCGCGCGGATGCGCCAGGACGTGCTGACCGGCGAGTGGGTCTCCATCGCCGCGTCGCGCCAGAACCGCGTGTTCCTGCCGCCGGCCGAGCTCGATCCGCTCGCTCCGGCGTCGCCGACGAACCCGTCGGAGGTGCCCAGCCGCTACGACGTCGCCGTCTTCGAGAACCGCTCCCCCTCCTTCGGCCCGCTCCTCGAGGACGCGGACGCGCCCGCCTCGCTGGAGGACCTGCGCACCCTCGGGCTCGGCCGGACGCTGACCAGCGTCGGCCGCTGCGAGGTCGTCTGCTTCAGCCCCGAGCACGAGGGCTCCTTCGCCACGCTCAGCGCCTCTCGCGCCCGGACCGTGGTCGAGGCCTGGGCCGACCGCGTGGGCGCCCTCTCGGCCCTTCCCGGCGTGCAGCAGGTCTTCCCGTTCGAGAACCGCGGCGAGGCGATCGGCGTCACGCTGCACCACCCCCACGGGCAGATCTACTCCTACCCCTACGTCACGCCGCGCACGACCCGTCTGCTCGCCTCGCTCGACAGCTACGGGCCCTCGATGTTCGCCGACGTCCTCGCCTTCGAGCAGGCCGGCGAGCGCGTCCTCCTCCGCGGCGAGCACTTCACCGCGTTCGTGCCGTTCGCCGCACGCTGGCCCGTCGAGGTGCACCTCCTGCCGCACCGCCACGTCCCGGACCTGGCGGCGACCACCCCGGAGGAGCGCGACGAGCTCGCGACGATCTACCAGCGCCTGCTCCGCGGCATCGACGCCCTCTACGACACCCCGACGCCCTACATCGCCGCCTGGCACCAGGCCCCGGTGCACGAGCGCCGCGACGAGGTGCGCCTGATGCTCCAGATCACCTCGCCCCGCCGCGCCGAGACGAAGCTCAAGTACCTCGCGGGGAGCGAGGCCGCGATGGGGGCCTGGATCGGCGACATCGCCCCGGAGACGAGCGCCGCGGCCCTGCGCGCCGCCATCGAACGGGCCGACGCGGCCGTGCTCGAGGCCGGGATCGCCCAGCGCCCCGACGCGGCCCTGCCGGTCGCCGCGCACAGCGACGACTCGCTGCCCGACGGCGCCGCCACTCCCGCAACGACCGCCGCCGACATCGCCGAGGAGAACCGATGACCGCCGCTCCCGCCTCCCTGACCGCCGTCGCCGAGAGCGCGGCCGCCGCCTTCGAGCGCACCTTCGACCGGCCCGCAGCGGGTGTCTGGGCCGGCCCCGGTCGTGTGAACCTGATCGGCGAGCACACCGACTACAACGACGGCTTCGTCTTCCCCTTCGCCATCGACCGCGCCACCGCGATGGCCGTCGCTCCGCGGGAGGACCGCCTCATCAGGATCAGCAGCGCCTTCTCGCCCGAGGTGATCGAGGTCGCCCTCGACGAGCTCGGCCCCGGCGCCGTGACCGGCTGGTCGGCCTACCCGCTCGGCGTGGTCTGGGCGCTCACGGAGTACGGCGTCGACCTGGGCTCCCGCTCGGGCTTCGACGCGTACGTCGACTCCGACGTGCCGGTCGGCGCGGGGCTCTCGAGCTCGGCGGCGCTGATGTGCGCGATGGCCGTCGCCCTCGACGAGCTCTGGGACCTCGGCTTCGACCGCGCGACGATGGCCCGCGTCGGCCGCCGCGCCGAGAACGTCGCGGTCGGCGCCCCCACCGGGATCATGGACGAGTCCGCCTCCCTCTTCGGGGAGCGCGACGCCGCGGTGTTCCTGGACTGCCGCAGCCTCGACACCGAGGTCATCCCCCTCGGCTTCGAGGAGGCCGGGCTCGTCCTGCTCGTCGTCGACACCCGCGTCGAGCACGCTCACGCCACCGGCGGCTACGCCGAGCGGCGCGCCTCCTGCGAGCTCGGCGCCGCGACCCTCGGCGTGCCGTCGCTCCGCGAGCTGACGGTCGACGACCTGCCGCGCGCCGAGGAGCTCCTCGACGACGTCACCTACCGGCGGGTGAAGCACGTCGTGACGGAGGACGCCCGCGTGCTCGAGACCGTCCGCACCCTGCGCGAGCACGGCCCGCGGGCGATCGGCGATCTGCTCGACGCCGGCCACGTCTCCCTCCGCGACGACTTCGAGATCTCGGTGCCCGAGCTCGACACCGCCGTCGAAGCGGCGCGCGGCGCCGGAGCGATCGGCGCCCGGATGACCGGTGGCGGCTTCGGCGGCTCCGCGATCGCCCTCACTCCGGTGGAGAAGGAGGAGGAGGTCCGCGCCGCGGTCCTCGCCGCCTTCGCCGAGAAGGGCTTCACGACTCCGGAGCTCTTCCTGGTCACGGCCGCCGACGGCGCGGGCCGCGTGCTCTGACCCCTGCCCTCGTCGACGCCCCTTGCGATCTCGGATCGCAGGGGGCGTTCGTCGTCGAGTCGGCGCTACGGCGCCGGATCCGGCGGGACGACGGCCCGCGCCTCTCCCCCGGTGACCCGCACCAGCTCGTCGAAGCCGGTCGGGTAGACGGTGTGCGCGTGCCCGGCCGCCGCCCAGACGACTTCGTAGGCGGCGAGGGCCGTGTCGACCACGGTGCGCAGCGGCGCGGGATGACCGACCGGCGCGATCCCGCCGATCGTCTGGCCCGTCGCGGACTTCACGTCGGCGGCCGGCGCCCGGGTGACCGATCCGCCCAGCTGCACGCCCAGCCAGGCGGTGTCGACGCGGTGGCCGCCGCTGGTCAGGACCAGCAGCGGCGCACCGTCGAGCAGGAACACCAGCGAGTTGGCGATCTGGCCGACGTCGACGCCCAGCGCCTCTGCCGCCAGCGCGGCCGTCGACGCGGCCGAGTCGAGCCAGCGCACGGCCGGATGCACACCGTGCCGGTCGAGGTCGGCGAGGACGCGGTCGACGGCCGGGTGGCTCCGTTCGCTCATGCCGCCGAGGCTAGCGCCCCGGCCGGGCTCACTTCTCGAACGTGGACGCGTCGATCACGAAGCGGTAGCGGACGTCCGAGGCGAGGACGCGCTCGTAGGCCTCGTTGATCTGCGAGGCCGAGACGACCTCGACCTCGCTCGCGATGCCCTTCTCGGCGCAGAAGTCGAGCATCTCCTGGGTCTCGCGGATGCCGCCGATGCCCGAGCCCGCGAAGGACCGGCGGGCGCCGAAGAGCGTGAACACGTGCAGCGGCAGCGCTTCGGCCGGAGCGCCCACGTTCACCATCGTGCCGTTGCGGCGCAGGAGTCCCAGGTAGGCGTCGAGGTCGAGGGGCGCGCTGACCGTGTTGACGATCAGGTCGAAGGTGTTCGCGAGATCGGTGAAGGTCGCCTCGTCGCGCGTCGCGTAGTAGTGGTCGGCGCCCAGGCGGAGGCCGTCCTCCTTCTTGCTCAGGGTCTGCGAGAGCACGGTGACCTCGGCGCCCATCGCGTGCGCGAACTTGACGGCCATGTGGCCGAGCCCGCCGAGGCCGACGACGGCCACGCGCTTGCCGGGGCCCGCTTCCCAATGCGAGAGCGGCGAGTAGGTGGTGATGCCCGCGCACAGCAGCGGAGCGGCGGCCTCGTAGGGGATCGACTCCGGGACGCGGAGCACGAAGTCCTCGACGACGACGACGTGCGTGGAGTAGCCGCCCTGGGTGATGGTGCCGTCGCGGTCGACGGAGGCGTAGGTGCCGGTGTTGCCCTTCAGGCAGTACTGCTCCTCGCCCGCGAGGCAGTTCTCGCACTCGCGGCAGGAGTTCACCATGCAGCCGACGCCGACGCGGTCGCCGACGGAGTGCTTGGTGACCTCGGAGCCGACCTCGGCGACGACGCCGACGATCTCGTGGCCGACGGTCAGCGGGTACGCCACCGGACCCCAGTCGCCGCGGACGGTGTGGATGTCCGAGTGGCAGATGCCGGAGTAGGCGATCTCGATGAGCACGTCGTGCGGTCCGACGTCGCGGCGCTCGATGGTGGTGGGGACGAGCGGCTCGGTCGCGGAGGGAGCGGCGTAGGCGGTGACGGTGAGCATGGGTTCTCCTCGTGGGGCGGGAAGCGCTCCGAGGACGTGTCCGACGGGGTGGGGGACGCGAGAGCGCCCGGCCACGCTACCGGCAGGCGACTGGACGTCGCCCCCGAGCGCGGTCCGGCGAGGGTCCCGTGGCGAGGAACCGGTCAGCGCAGGGCGCGCTCGGCCGCCGTCACCACGTTGTGGATGAGCATCGCCCGCGTCATCGGGCCGACGCCTCCGGGGACCGGCGAGAGCCAGCCCGCGACCTCCGAGACCTCCGGAGCGACGTCGCCGGTCAGCTTCGCCCGGCCCGTCTCGGGGTTCTCGACCCTCGTGATGCCCACGTCGAGCACGGCGGCGCCGGGCTTCACCCAGTCGGCGCGGATGAGCCCGGGCACGCCCACGGCCGCCACCACGATGTCGGCGCGGCGCACCTCCGCGGCGAGATCGGCCGTGCGGGAGTGGGTGAGAGTCACGGTGGCGTCGAGGCCCTTCCGCGTGAGCAGGAGCCCGAGCGGACGGCCGACGGTGAGCCCGCGGCCGATGACGACGACGTGCCTGCCCGAGGTCGGGATCCCGTGGCGCTGCAGCATCTCGACGATGCCGTTCGGCGTGCAGGGCAGCGGACTGTCCAGCTCGCCCTCGACGCCGAGCACCAGGCGGCCCAGGTTGGTGGGGTGCAGGCCGTCGGCGTCCTTGTCCGGATCCATCAGCTCGAGCATCGCGTTCTCGTCGATGCCCTTCGGCAGCGGGAGCTGGATGATGTACCCGGTCACGGCCTCCGAGTCGTTGAGCTGCCGGATGGCGGCGCGGATGTCGTCCGCCGACGCGGTCGCCGGGAGGTCCACGCGGATCGACTCGATCCCGACCTCCGCGCAGTCGCGGTGCTTGCCCGCGACGTACGAGCGGGAGGCGGGGTCGTCCCCCACCAGCAGCGTGCCGAGCCCGGGCACGACGCCCCGTTCGCGCAGAGCGGCGACCCGCTCCGCGATCTCCGTCTTGACAGCGGTCGCCGTCGCGACGCCGTCGAGTACCTGTGCCGTCATCGCGGTCTCCTCGGTCGTGGCGCGGCGGAGGGGGGCGGTGCCCCGGCCTCCGCCGCGCGGGTGGTGCAGCGGATCGACTACAGCCCGGGGTAGAGCGGGAAGTCGTCGGTGAGGCGGGCGACCCGGCCGCGCAGCGCCTCGAGGTCGGCCGAGGGCTTGAGCGCCTCGGCGATGACGTCGGCGACCTCGGTGAACTCCGTGTCGCCGAAGCCGCGGGTCGCGAGCGCCGGCGTGCCGATGCGCAGGCCCGAGGTGACCATCGGCGGGCGGGGGTCGAACGGCACGGCGTTGCGGTTGACCGTGATGCCGACCTCGTGGAGGCGGTCCTCGGCCTGCTTGCCGTCCAGAGGCGAGTCGCGCAGGTCGGCGAGGACGAGGTGGACGTCCGTGCCGCCGGTCAGGACGTCGATGCCCTCGGCTTTCGAGTCGGCCGCCGTGAGGCGCTCGGCGAGGATCTGCGCGCCGCGGATGGTGCGTGCCTGGCGGTCGGCGAACTCGGGCTCGCCGGCGAGCTTGAACGCGGTCGCCTTCGCGGCGATCACGTGCATCAGCGGGCCGCCCTGCTGGCCGGGGAAGACGGCCGAGTTCAGCTTCTTGGCGTACTCCTGCTTCGCGAGGATGAGCCCCGAGCGCGGGCCGGCCAGCGTCTTGTGGACGGTGGTGGTCACGACGTCGGCGTAGGGCACCGGCGACGGGTGCAGCCCGGCCGCCACGAGGCCGGCGAAGTGGGCCATGTCGACCCAGAGCTTCGCGCCGACCTCGTCGGCGATGGCGCGGAACGCCTCGAAGTCGAGCTGACGGGGGTAGGCGGACCAGCCGGCGATGAGCACCTGCGGGCGGACCTCGAGGGCCTTCTCGCGGACCGCGTCCATGTCGATCCGGAAGGTCTGCGGGTCGACGCCGTACGCGGTCGCGTTGTAGAGCTTGCCCGAGAAGTTCAGCTTCATGCCGTGGGTCAGGTGGCCGCCGTGCGCGAGCTCGAGGCCGAGGATGGTGTCTCCGGGCTGCACGAGGGCGGCGAGCGCCGCGGCGTTGGCGGAGGCTCCGGAGTGCGGCTGGACGTTGGCGAACTCGGCACCGAAGAGGGCCTTGGCCCGGTCGATCGCGAGCTGCTCGGCGATGTCGACGTACTCGCAGCCGCCGTAGTAGCGGCGTCCGGGGTAGCCCTCGGCGTACTTGTTGGTCAGGACGGAGCCCTGCGACTCGAGGATCGCGCGCGGCACGAAGTTCTCGCTCGCGATCATCTCGAGGTAGCCGCGCTGGCGGTCGAGCTCCTGCTGGAGCACGGCGGCGATCTCGGGGTCGACCACCGACACGGGCTGGTCGAACGAGGCGGCGACGCCGGGGCTGGCGGGGGAAGAGGACACGGACGCTCCTTGGCTGGGAAACGGAAGGGGCCCGGCAGGTCGCGGCGGCGCGACACGGCTCGTTCGGGCGACCCGATCTACGGTATCCGTTCCAGCCCAGGCGTGCGGCGGGAAAAGTGTCCGGGGCGCTGCCCCGGAGGAGGTGCCGCTCCCTGATGGTCACCCATCCGAACGCCAGTCGCGGCGGCCCCACTCTAGCAAGGGGGCAGAGTGGCGCGGGAGACGCGCCACTCTGACGAGGGCCGCTCGGGTCCGTGCGACGATCCCTCGGTCGGCGCCGGTGCGGGGCCGGTGAGGAGGGCGCCGCAGTGGCATCTCGACACGGCTCCGAGCGCATCGATGATCGGAGCGACAGCGAGCTCCTCGCGCTGGTCCGGAAGGGCCGCACGGACGCCGTGTCCGAGCTCTGGCGCCGGCACTCCGCGGCCGGCCGCACCGTGGCCCGGGCGTGGGCGAGCAGCTCCGATCCCGACGACCTGGTGTCGGAGGCGTTCCTCCGCGTCCTCCGGGCCGTCGAGAGCGGCGGCGGACCCGAGGGCGCCTTCCGCCCGTACTTCTTCACCGCCGTCCGCAACGTCGCGGGGTCCTGGGCCCGGCGGGGCAGGCACGAGCGGCCGTTCGACGAGGCCGACCGCGCCCTCCCCTCCGCGGGCCCCGATCCCGAGGCGCACGCCCTCGCCGCCCTCGAGCGGGACCTGGGCGCGCGCGCGTTCCGGACGCTGCCGCCGCGCTGGCAGGAGGTGCTCTGGTACACGGAGGTGGAGGGCCTGTCCCCCGCCGCCGCCGCGCCGCTGATGGGGCTGCGGCCCAACGCGGTCGCAGCGCTCGGGGTCCGGGCGCGGGAGGGGCTGCGCTCCGCGTGGATCCGGGAGCACGTGGCGGACGCTTCGGCGACGGGCGAGTGCGAGTGGGTGCTCGAGCGGGCGGGGACGCACGCGCGAGGACGCGTGCCGGCCCGCGACAGGCGCCGCATCGACCGGCACCTGGAGGGGTGTCTCGCCTGCCGCGAGGCGCTGTCGGAGGCCGAGAGCACCGCGCGCCGCCTCGCCTCGGTGCTGCTGCCGCTGACCGCCGGAGTGAGCGGTGCGGCCGCCTGGGCGGCGGGCGGAGGCTCCGGCGCGGCCGCCGGTCCGCTGCCGAGCGCGGTCCGGGCGTCGAGAGCTGTCCGGGCCTCGGGAGCGGGCAGCGGAACGGGAGTGGTCGTCGCCGCGTCCGCTGCGGCGGCACTCGCGGTCGCGGGAGTCGTCGGGACGGCACTGCTGCTGTCGGGGAGCGGGAACGGGGCGGTCGTGGCGGCGATGGACGCCGCCACCCGGGAGGACGAGGGCGGAACGGCCGAGACACCTGCGCCGACGGCGAGCGGAGGAGCGACGGCGAGCGGAGGAGCGACGGCGAGCGCCGACGGGTCGGAGACCGGCCCGTCGGCCGCGGACCGCGCGAGTGCAGGAGCGGACGGCGTTCCGGCGGGGCGGTCCAGCGACTCCGGCTCCGCTCCGAGGAGCACGGTGCCGGCCGGGGACGGAGGGAACGATGCCGGAGCGACGCGCGCGACCCTCGGGAGGACGGGACGCCCGCCGCAGCGGGAGTCGTCCCCCGATCCTGTCGGCGCACCGGCGTCGAGTGGGATCGAGGCGGACGCCTCACCGGCTCCTGCCGCGGACCCGGATCGCCCTGCCGCGATCGGCAGCGCGGCACCGGCGCCCTCCCCCGCCGTCACCGCGGCTCCGACACCCTCCGGGTCGCCGGGGGTCGCGACCGGGAGCTCCGCGCCGAGCCCGGTCGGCACCGGCCCGAGCCTGCCCTCCGGTCCGGTCCGGCCCTCCGTCCCGAACACGACTCCCGCACCGGGCACTCCGGCTCCGGCACCGGGCACTCCGACTCCGGTCGCGACCCGGGCGCCGAGCACATCCGGTCCGGTCGCGACTCCTGCGCCGAGCGCTCCGACACCGGTCGCGACTCCGGCTCCGGGCACTCCGGCTCCGGTCACCACTCCCGCACCGAGCACCCCGACACCGGCGCCGACGACTCCGCGGACCCCCGCGGCTCCCGACGGAACTCCGGCGCCCGCACCGACCGCGACACCTGCACCACCCGCCGCGGCCGCGCCGACCCTCGCACTCGACACCGACGGCCGGCTGCTGCCCGATGCCCGGGGCACCGCCGCGCCCGGCGCCGAGATGATCCTCGAGGACGCCTCCGACGGACGCCGCTGGGGATCCGCCACCGCCGACGCCGCCGGCTCCTGGACAGTGCCGGCGCTCCCCCTGCCCGCCGGCACGACCGCGGTGCTGGCGCGCACCGCCGCAGGAGTCAGCGCCCCCGAGACGGTCGACCTGCGCGCTCCGGTGCTCCTCGCCCGGGCCGCATCGAGCGGGGGCGCGGTCGGCGTGCTCGTGCTCGCCGATCCCGACGCGGACGGCCTCGACCTCCTGGTCGACGGCGAGCAGGTGCGATCCCTCGCTCCCGGTGCCCCCGTCCTCGCTGCGACCCTGCAGGTCGGCCCCGGGAGGCACGCGATCGGGGTCCGCTACTCCTCCCCGGCCGGGCGGACGGGACCCGTCGCCGCCGTGTCGGTCGACGCGGGCTGAGGCGCGCCGACCGCCCCGTGCCCCACCGTTATCCTGGGCGGATGCAGCCCGAACCCGCCGCGTCCGCGACTCCCCGGCCCGCCTCCGCGAGCACCCGTCCGACGGGCAGCGACGCCGCGTGGTCCGGCACCCGGCCCACGGGCAACCACTGGACCCTCACGTTCGCCTGCCCCGACCAGCCCGGCATCGTGCACGCCGTGTCCGGCGCCGTCGTCCAGGCCCGCGGCAACATCACCGAGAGCCAGCAGTTCTCGAGCGCCGACACCGGCCGCTTCTTCATGCGACTGCAGGTGGAGTCGCCGATCAGCCGCGAGGAGTTCGCGGCCGCGCTGCTGCCGATCACCGAGCACTACGGGATGACCTGGCGCCTCGATGTCGTCGGCCGACCGCTGCGCACCCTCGTCCTCGCCTCCACCGCCGCGCACTGCGTCAACGACCTGCTCTTCCGCCAGCGCGCCGGGCAGCTCGCGGTGGACATCCCGATGATCCTGTCCAACCACGGCAGCCTCCGCGACCTCGCCGAGTTCTACGGCGTGCCCTTCGAGTCGCGACCCGTGGTCTCGCCGGAGTCGAAGCGCGGGTTCGAGGAGCGCGTGCTGGAGGTCGTCGAGGAGCACGACGTCGAGCTCGTGGTCCTGGCGCGCTACATGCAGATCCTCTCCCCCGAGCTCTGCGCGCGCCTGGCCGGCCGCGCCATCAACATCCACCACTCGTTCCTGCCGGGCTTCAAGGGCGCGAACCCCTACAAGCAGGCGCACGCCCGCGGCGTCAAGCTGATCGGCGCGACCGCGCACTTCGTCACCAGCGATCTCGACGAGGGGCCGATCATCGAGCAGAACGTGGTGCGCGTGGACCACTCGCACTCGGTCGCCCAGCTCGTGGCGATCGGGCAGGACGAGGAGAGCCGCACGCTCACGCAGGCGGTCAAGTGGTTCGCGGAGGACCGGGTGCTCCTCGACGGGGCCCGCACCATCATCTTCCGCTGACCTCCGGCGGCTAGCATGGTCGGCGTGAATCGAGCAGGAGCGGACACCGCGGGCACCGACATCAGGATCGGCCCGAACGCGATCCTCCGCTTCCTCCTGGAGCTCGTCGCGCTGGCGACCTTCGCCCTCTGGGGCTTCGCGTCGTGGGACCTCCCGTGGAACATCGTCCTCGGCATCGGCGCTCCGGTGGTCGCCGCGCTGATCTGGGCGCTCTTCCTCTCGCCGCGCGCTGTCCTCGCGATCGACGTCTACGGCCGTTCGCTGATCGAGCTGCTCGTGATGGGCGCCGCCGCGCTGGCGTGGCTGGACCTCGGCCAGCCGGTCGTCGCGATCGTCTTCGGCGTCCTCGCCGTCGTCTCCGGCGTCATCGCGGGACGCCGCTCCCTCTGAGCCGGACGTCGGCCGCCCAGGCCGAGGAAGCGCTCGCCCGGAGCCGGGCACCGCTGTCGTCGAGCGGGCATCGCGGGCTCTGAGCGGAACCGACCGAGTCGGTGCGGGCACTGCCCCGAGCCCTGCCCCCGCGCGTGGCTCGCGCGCTCCTGATCCCGACCGCATCGCGAGCCGACCCGTCTCCGCCTCCCCTGCCCGGGAACGGCGAACGGCCGCCCCCGCCGCTCCAGGAGGAGCAGGGGGACGGCCGTTCGCGGCGGTCGCGGAGGACTACTCCGCGGCGCCCGCCTCACGCTGCGCCAGGGCGCGGCGTCGGAGGCCGGTGATCACAGCACCCGCACCGAGGAGGGCGAGGGCGGCGGCTCCGAGGAGACCACCGTCGAAGCCCGTCGACGGGAGGCCGCCGGCGCCGTGGCCGGGCGCGCCCGGTCCGGCGGTCGGCGTGGAGGTGGGCTCCCCCGGTCCGGCGGTGGGGCCGGCCGTCGGCGTCGCGGTCGGCTCCGGGGTGCCCGTGGGCTCCGGAGTCGCGGTCGGCGTCGGGGTGGAAGTGACCGCCTCGGTGACGTCGACGCTCACGAGCGTCGCGAGTCCCGAGTCGGTGTAGGCGACACGGCCGAGGTAGCGGGCCGGGCCCGCCAGGTTCGACCAGGAGACCGCGTACGCGATCGGCTCGCCCTGCACCGCGTCGACCACGGCGGGGTCGGCGCTCAGCGAGCCGAGACCGTTCTCCGGAGTGATGACGAAGCTGCGGAAGTCGAACGTGACGGTCGGGGACCCCGGAGCGGTCGAGTAGACATCGGCCTGGACCGTGTACTCGCCCGGGGCGGGGTCGGCGATGTCGACGCGCTCGTCGGCCGAGCCGGTCGCCGAGGTGAAGACCGTGTCGGTGCTCTCACTGGTGACGGTGAGGTCGAGGTCGGCCGCGTCGTCGAGCGAGTCGAGGTCGAAGCGGGCGAACTCGGCGCCCTCCGGCACGACGACGGTGGTCGTCAGCGACTTCCCCGTGGGGAGCGTCGCCGAGTGTCCGTCGGCGGCGGTGGCGTCCTCGGCGAGGACTCCCTCGGCGAGACCGCTCGCGGTGAGCGGCAGCGCGCCGGTGATGCCGGGCGTGACCGTCACCGTGCCGGTGCCGGTCGAGCCGGTGCCGGAGACCTCGTAGGGCGCGTCCAGGAGGACGGGGCGCACCGCGATCGGGCTGCGGACGTCGTGCTCCGCGCTCGCCCAGGTCAGGTAGCCGGTGGCGAACTGGTTGAGCGCCGCCGAGCCGGTGGTGAAGGAGACCGTGTACTCCGCCGTCTGGCCCGCACCCGTGAAGGAGAGGGTCGAGGGCGAGACGACGGTGTCGATGCCGGCGAGGCCGTCGACCGAGGCGGTGTAGGTGCCTGCGCCGGTCGAGGTGACCGTGCGGGTCACGGTCTGCGTGCCCGCGAGGGCGCCGATCGCGATCGAGGCCTGGTTGAGGTCGGACGGGTCGATCGCGGCGATCGGGTCGATCACCGGGTTCGAGGTGAAGACGTAGCCGGCGCCCTTGAGGAAGGCGATCCAGTCCTCGGTGCCGCTCTGGTAGAGCAGTCCGGGGTCGAGGAACGCGGCCGGGTCGACGTGTCCGGCACCCTGGGCGAAGACGTCCTCGGACGCGGCGCCCGACTGGTCGACGCTGTCGTAGGCGGAGGTCATCATGGCCGACTTCACCGCGGACGGCGTGGCCTTCGGGGTCGCGCCGAGGATCAGCGCGCCGAGGCCCGCCACGTGCGGCGACGACATCGAGGTGCCGGACTCGAACGCGAAGGCGGGGTCGTCGCCCTCGGCGTTGAAGCTGTCGGCCAGGATCGCGACGCCGGGCGCCGTGAGGTCGGGCTTCAGCACGTCGGCGCCGTCCGCCTCAGCGGGTCCGCGCGACGAGAAGCCGGCGACCTGCGGGACGGGGATGGAGGCACCGGACGAGTTGCCCTCGGAGAGGTTCACGGTCGCACCGGCGGTGCCGGCGTAGGTCGTGATCGCCTGGTAGGCCTGCGAGTCGATCTGGATGCTGGGGACCGAGTGGTCGTCGACGTGCAGGGCGTTCGGGGTCGGGTTGAGCAGCAGCATGCCGATGCCGCCGGCCCGCTCGACCTCGGCCGACTTGGAGACGCGCGCGGTGACGCCCGCGGTGCAGGCGACGACCTTGCCCTTCACCTTGTCGGGGTCGAGGGTGCCGGTCTCGCAGATGGCGGGGTTCTCGGTGCCCGAGCGGACGACGTCGGCGCTGTTCACCAGCGGTCCGGTGACGTCCTCGTGGACCGAGATGGATCCTCCGACGAACTTCTGGCCGTCACCGAGGGTGGCGGTGGCCGTGTAGGTCGGGATCGAGGACGCGGCGACCGTGGTGTACCAGGGCGACGCGTGGTCGAGCGTGGAGGCGCCCGCACCGGAGTTGCCGGCCGAGGCCGCGACGAAGACGCCGGCGGCGGCGGCGTTGAGGAACGCCTCGTCGATCGCGGTCAGGGTCGAGGTGGCCGAGCCGCCGCCGATGGAGAAGTTGATGACGTCGACGCCGTCCTTGGTCGCGGCGTCGATGGCCGCGAGGATGCCCGCTCCGGAGCAGAAGTCGTCGTCGTCGGTGCCCTCGTCGGGTCCGTTCCAGCAGACCTTGTACGCGGCGACCTTGGCGGCCGGGGCGACTCCGGAGATCTTCCCGTAGTCGTAGCCGTCGACGCTCGCCTCGACGCCGTTGTTGCCGGCTGCCGTGCTCGCGGTGTGCGAGCCGTGTCCGTCGGCGTCGCGCGGGGAGCGGTACTCGGGGTTGTCCGTCGAGCCGACCTCCTCGTCCGCGAGGAACCAGCGTGCGCCGATGAGCTTCTGGTTGCACTCGTCGCCGTCCCACTGCTCGGAGGCGGGGAGCCCCGGCGAGCAGGAGCCGACGAAGGTTCCGCCGTCCGACTTCACGAAGGAGGTGGTGGTGCCGTCCGTGTAGGGGGCCGCTCCGGGCGAGGTCGCCAGGGGCGCGCCCGCGAAGGAGGGGTTCTCGGGCGCGATGCCGGAGTCGATGACGCCGACGACGACGCCTTCGCCCGCCTTGTCGATGCCGCCCAGCTTCTGCCAGACGCCGTTCTCGCCCTCGAGGCCGAGGAAGTCGGTGGAGCGCTGCTGTCCGGTGTCGGGCACCGGGATGCCGGCGGCGGCCGCGGCGAGCGGCGAGGCCTGCGCGGCGCGGTCGACCTTCAGGTTCTCGACCTTGCGCACCTGGGCGACGTCGCGGCGGCTCGCGAGCTCGCCCGCCTGCTCGCCCGAGAGGGTCGCGGAGAAGCCGTTGAGGGCGACGGTGTAGTGGTAGCCGATGGCGGCGTCGACCGCGGAGGCGACGTCCTCCTGGCGCTGCTCCAGGTGGGCGGAGTAGTCCTCCACCGGAGCCGAGGCGGCCTGCAGCTGCGCACCGTCGACGGGCGCGGTGCGCGCGAAGCGGGCGTCGCTGCCCTGGTAGGTGGCCGCGGAGGGCTCGACGAGGGTGACGACGTAATCGCCGTCGTCGAAGCTCTGGCCGACGGAGAGCCCGCCGACGAGCGAGGCGCTGCCGGCGAGAGGGGCGGCACTGGCGCCGGTGGTGGCGAAGGCCGCGGTCGCGGCCACTCCGAGGACGGCGAGGCCCGCGAGGATGCGCCTCTCAGCGCGGCGGACGGGTGGTCGGTGGGACAGGTGGATCGGCAATCGATGTCCTTACTCACATTCGCTGGGAACCGGATCGGTTTCCACACAGAAACGACCCTACGAACTCGATTGCCCAGCTTTGTTACGAACAGGTAACGAAGTTGACGCCGAGGCGGCCCGCGGCAGTGGCACTCCCGCCCCCCGAGTGCTGATCTGCTGGCGTTGAGCCGGGTCGGCTCGACTCTTGGAACTCTTCGTTGCACGACTGAACGGAGTGATCTCATGGTTGTCACCTACGACCCCGTCCGCGAGCTGGACCGCCTCGCCACCGCCCTCCTCGGCTCCGGCCAGGGCCCCGCTGGATGCCGATCGACCTGTACCGGGACGGCGACCACGACGTCCTCACCGCCGACCTCCCCGGCATCGACCCGGGATCCGTCGACGTCGACGGTCAGCTCCTCACCATCCGCGCCCAGCGCACCGTCGCGAGCGGCGACGACGTCACCTGGATCACCCGGGAGCGCCAGTCGGCGACCTTCGTCCGCCAGCTGAGCCCCGGCCAGGGCGTCGACACCGAGCGCATCGCCGCGTCCTACGACAACGGCGTGCTCTCGGTGACCATCCCGGTCAGCGAGAAGGCGCGCCCCCGCCGCATCGAGGTCGTCTCGACCGCCCGCCCCGAGCAGGTGCGGATCGGCGAGGCGGCGGCCGAGTAGGACGACGACGGAGGGCCCGTCCGCGGTCGTGCGGGCGGGCCCTCCGCCTGCCCGCACGCCCTACGCTGGCCGGATGCGCGCCTCCTCCTCAGACACAGCCGTCGGCGTCCTGCTCCCCCGCGATCTCCCCGCCTCCGAGGTGCTCGGCTACGCCCGCCGCGCCGAGGAGCTCGGCTTCGACGAGCTCTGGGTGGTCGAGGACCTCGGCTTCCGCGGCGGCATCGCCCAGGCCGGCGCGGTGCTCGCCGCCACCGAGCGGATCGTCGTCGGCATCGGCATCCTGCCCGCCGCCGTCCGCACGGCGGCCTTCACCGCGATGGAGCTGGGCACCCTCGCCGAGCTGTTCCCCGGCCGCGTCCACGCCGGCATCGGGCACGGGATGCCGCACTGGATGCGCGGCCTCGGAGTCTGGCCGCGCAGCCCGCTCTCCCTGCTCGAGGAGCAGTTCGACGCGATCCGCTCGCTGCTCTCCGGCGAGCGCACCGACCGCTCCGGCCGCTACGTGCACGTGGACGCCCTCGTCCTGGAGTCGCCGCCCGCCGTCGTGCCGCCGCTGCTGGCCGGCGTCCGCGGACCGAAGTCGCTGGCGCTCGCCGGCCGGATCGCCGACGGGGCCGTCCTGGCCGAGCCCGTCACTCCGGAGTACCTCGCGGCGGCCCGCGGCCACCTCGGCGGCACCGGGCGGATCGTCGCCTACAACGTGGCCGCCGTGGACGACGACGCGGCCGCCGCGCGCGACGCGGTCCGGCCCGGACTCGAGTGGATCGGCGAGCCGGACTGGGCGCCGCACATCGAGCCGCTCCCCTTCGCCGAGGACTTCGCCCGCCTGCGGGCTGCGAGCGCCGACCGCGCCGCGTTCGTCCGCGACCTGCCCGACGCCTGGGTCGACCAGCTGGCCGTCGTGGGCACTCCCGAGGACGCTCGTCGCCGCATCGGGCTGCTGCACAAGGCCGGCGCCTCGAGCGTCGTGCTGATGCCGTCGGGGCCCGATCCGCTCCACGCGATGGAGGAGCTCGCCCGGGCGCTCTGACGCGCTCGGCCCCGACCCGGCGCCGCCCGCCGGGCCCGGAGACGCGTCCGGCCCGCAGGATCCGAGGATCGTGCGGGCCGGACGGTCTGCTGGAGCCGGAGGTCAGGCCGACATGCGGGCCTTCAGGTTCTCGTCGAGGGTGGCGAGGAACTCCTCGGTCGTCTGCCAGCCCTGCTCGGGGCCGACGAGCAGAGCGAGGTCCTTCGTCATCTTCCCGGACTCGACGGTCTTGATGACGACGTCCTCCAGGGTGAGCGAGAAGTCGATGAGCTCCTGGTTGCCGTCGAGCTTGCCGCGGTGCGCGAGGCCGCGCGTCCAGGCGTAGATCGAGGCGATCGGGTTGGTCGAGGTGGGCTTGCCGGCCTGGTGCTGGCGGTAGTGGCGCGTGACGGTGCCGTGCGCCGCCTCCGCCTCGACGACGCTGCCGTCGGGCGTGGAGAGCACGGAGGTCATCAGGCCCAGCGAGCCGAAGCCCTGCGCGACGGTGTCGGACTGGACGTCGCCGTCGTAGTTCTTGCAGGCCCAGACGTAGCCGCCCTCCCACTTCATGGCCGAGGCGACCATGTCGTCGATGAGGCGGTGCTCGTAGGTGAGTCCCGCGGCGTCGAAGCGCTCCTTGAACTCGGTCTCGAAGATCTCCTCGAAGATGTCCTTGAAGCGGCCGTCGTAGGCCTTGAGGATCGTGTTCTTGGTGGAGAGGTAGACCGGGTAGTTGCGCGAGAGGCCGTAGTTGAGCGACGAGCGGGCGAAGTCGCGGATCGACGCGTCCTGGTTGTACTGGACCTGCGCGATGCCGTCGTCCGGGGCCTTGTAGACCTCGAACCTCATCGGCTCGGAGCCGTCCTCGGGCGTGAACTCGACGGTCAGCGTGCCCTTGCCCTTGAAGACGAAGTCGGTGGCGCGGTACTGGTCGCCGAACGCGTGGCGGCCGATGATGATCGGCTTGTTCCAGCCGGGGACCAGGCGCGGGATGTTCGAGATGATGATGGGCTCGCGGAAGATCACGCCGCCGAGGATGTTGCGGATCGTGCCGTTGGGCGACTTCCACATCTTCTTCAGGCCGAACTCCTCGACGCGGGCCTCGTCAGGGGTGATGGTCGCGCACTTCACGCCGACGCCGTGCTTCTGGATGGCGTGCGCCGCGTCGATCGTGACCTGGTCGTCCGTCTCGTCGCGGTACTCGATGCCGAGGTCGTAGTACTCGAGGTTCACGTCGAGGTACGGGTGGATGAGGGTGTCCTTGATCTTCTGCCAGATGATGCGCGTCATCTCGTCGCCGTCGAGCTCGACGACCGTTCCCTCAACCTTGATCTTGGACATTGCTCTCCCATGGTGTCGATGACCCCGCACCTGTGCGGGACGGGCGGCTCTGCACCGCTCCGGATGGCCTCCGCCAGCCTACCCGAGGCCCGAACTGTCTCGATGTCGAGACACTTCTCCGCCGTCGGCCCGACGGCCCGTCCGCGTCGCCCGACAGGAGGATGCCCGCCGCCGCACGCCGCCGGTACAGTGACGGCATGAGTGACCTCCGCCTGGAAGAGCTGTCCGCCTCGAACATCTCCGCCGTCAACGGGCTGAGCCTCAAACCCGGCCAGGAGCAGTTCATCGCCCCGGTCTCCTACTCCGCCGCCGCCGCCGTGATCGACCCGGGCGCCTCCTGGCAGCGGGCCGTGATGGACGGCGACGAGCTCGTCGGCTTCATCCACGCGCACTTCGACCCCGAGGCGGCGGAGGAGTTCCGCAGCTGCATCTGGCGCATCAACATCGACGCGGCGAAGCAGGGCCGAGGCGTCGGAACCTTCGCGGTCCGCGCCACCGCGGACGAGGCCCGCGCCCGCGGCTTCGACACCCTCACGGTGATCTGGGAGTCCGGCGAGGACGGCCCCGAGCAGTTCTTCCGCTGGATCGGCTTCGAGGTCGTCGGCGAGACGCAGTACGGCGAGAACATCGGGGCGCTGACGCTCTGAGCGCGGAGGGTGCGCGGGGCGCGCGTGCTCGGGGGGACTCCGTCGCACCGGGGCCGACCACGGCGGTGCCGGACGCGCCGGAGCGTGCCGACTTCGTCTCCGCGGTCCTCGACGTGGTCGCCTCCATCCCGCCCGGGCAGGTGATGGCCTACGGCGAGATCGCCGCGCTCCTCGGCTCGCGTGCGTCGCGCGCGGTCGGCATGGTGATGGCCCGCTACGGCTCGGAGACGGCCTGGTGGCGCGTCGTGCGCTCCGGTGGCGCGCCTCCGCTCGGCCACGAGGAGCGCGCCCGCCGCGAGTACGAGCGCGAGGGCACGCCCCTCGTCGTCACTCCGACCGGCTACCGAGTAGACGTGCGCACCGCCCGCTGGCGCCCCTGATCCTCAGCGCTTCCCCGCGACTCCCGCCGCCGTCTCGTGCGATCTGCAGGCTCCAGTGCGATCTGCAGGAGTTCGCCGTGCCGTCTGCAGGCTCCGGTGCGATGTGCAGGAGTTCGCCGTGCCGTCTGCAGGCTCCGGGGCGATCTGCAGGAGTTCGCCGTGCCGTCTGCAGGCTCCCGTGCGATGTGCAGGCTCCGGGGCCGTCTGCAGGGGATCGCCGTGCCGTCTGCAGGAGATGCTCGACTTTCCGGCCGACTTCCGCGGCGGAATCGGCCTTCTTGCCGAAATCCCCTGCAGATCGCACCCAGCCCTGCAGACGGCACGGGTGCCTGCAGATCGCACGGGTGCCTGCAGACGGCACGAACGCCTGCAGACCGCACCCGCCCCGCGCCGTCCGACTAGACCAGCGAGTCCCGCCAGGCGGCGTGCAGGGTCGCGAAGCGGCCCTCGCCGGCGATGAGCGCCTCCGGGGTGCCGTCCTCGACGATGCGGCCGTGCTCCATCACCAGCACCCGGTCGGCGATCGCGACCGTCGAGAGGCGGTGCGCGATGATGACCGCCGTGCGGTCGGCCAGGAGCGTCTGCAGGCCCTGCTGCACCAGGCGCTCGCTCGGGATGTCGAGGGAGGAGGTCGCCTCGTCCAGGATCAGCACCGCCGGGTCGGCCAGGAACGCGCGGGCGAACGAGATCAGCTGGCGCTGACCGGCCGAGACGCGGCCGCCGCGCTTGTTCACGTCGGTGTCGTAGCCGTCCGGCAGCGCCTGGATGAACTCGTGCGCGCCGACCGCCTGCGCCGCCCGGACGATCTCGTCGTAGGACGCGGTCGGCCGCCCGATCGCGATGTTGTCGGCGACGGATCCGGAGAAGAGGTACGCCTCCTGGGTGACCATCACGATCGCGCGCCGCAGGTCCTTCGGGTGCAGCTGCCGCAGGTCCACGCCGTCGAGGGTCACCACGCCGTCGCTCGGGTCGTAGAAGCGCGAGATCAGCTTGGCGAGCGTCGTCTTGCCGGCGCCCGTGGACCCGACGAGGGCGATGGTCTGCCCCGCGGGGATGTCGAGGTCGAAGCGGGGCAGCACCTCGCGGTCGGCGGTGTAGGCGAAGCGGACGCCCTCGAAGCCGAGGCGGCCCCGCGCCTGGCGCAGGTCGACCGGGCGCGCCGGATCCGGGACGCTCGGCTCCTCGGCCAGCACGCCCGAGATCTTCTCGAGCGCGGCGGCCGCCGACTGGTAGGAGTTGTAGAACATCGCCATCTCCTGCACCGGGTCGAAGAAGCGCCGGGTGTAGAGCAGGACCGCCAGCAGCGCGCCGATCTCGAGCCCGCCGTCGAGCACGCGGACGCCGCCGATGAACAGCACCACGGCGACCGTGACGTTGCCGATCAGCACGAGCCCGGGGTCGAAGGTGCCGAACACCCCGAAGACGCGCTTGTAGGCGAGCCGGTACTGCTCGACGACCCCGCCGAACACGGACTCGTTGCGCTTCTGCGTGCGGAAGGTCTGCACGGCGCGGATGCCGGTCATCGACTCCACGAACTGCACGATCAGCCGCGACGAGGCGACGCGGGTGCCGCGGAACAGCGCCTGCGAGCGCTTCTGGAACCAGCGGGTGAGCAGCGCGAGCGGCACCAGGGCGCAGGCGAGCACGATGCCGCTCACGCCGTCCAGGGAGACGAGGGCGATCGCGACGAAGCCCATGTAGAGCCCGCCCTGCACCAGCTGGTTGATGCCGGAGTCGAGCAGCTCGCGGATGGAGTCGAGGTCGCTGGTCTGACGCGAGATGATCCGGCCGGAGGTGTAGTTCTCGTGGAACTCCAGGCTCAGCTTCTGGGTGTGCAGGAAGACCCGCTTGCGCAGGTCGATCAAGATCGCCTGGCTCACCCGCGCGGAGAGCACGGTGTACCAGGCGACCAGGAGCGCGCCGACGAGCCCGGTGAGGATGTACGCGCCGACCGTGACCGCCAGCGGGACCGCGTTCCCCGCGAGGACCGCGGGCAGGCCGTTGTCGATGCCCGCCGCGATCAGCGCCGGTCCGGCGACCTGGGCAGCGGTCGCGACGACGACCACGACCGCGGTGAGCACCAGCCGCAGCCGGAGCGGCCGCAGCAGGGAGCCGAGCAGCCGCAGCGAGCGCCGGCGCAGGGCCGCCGACTCCGCTCTGCTGAGGTCGTCGCGCTCCTCGGAGGAACCGAGCGTGCTCATGATCGCGTCTCCTGGTGGGTCGTCGTGGGGCGGGAGCCGATGCGCTCGGTCCCGGCGGGCCGGGTCAGCTCGTCCTCCTCGAGGCTCGAGATGACGAAGCGGTAGTGCGGGCTGCTCGCGAGCAGCTCGCTGTGGGTGCCGACCGCGGTGATGCGGCCCTCCTCCATCAGGGCCACGCGATCGGCGAGCGCCACCGTCGAGGGGCGGTGGGCGACGATGATCGCCGTGGTGTCGCCGAGCACGCGGCGCAGCCCGGCCTCGACGCGCGCCTCCGTGTCGACGTCGAGCGCCGAGAGCGGGTCGTCGAGGACGAGCACCGCCGGACGCGCGGCCACCGCGCGGGCGAGGGCGAGGCGCTGGCGCTGGCCGCCGGAGAGGCTCATCCCCTCCTCGCCGACCTTCGTGTCCAGGCCCTCGGGGAGGCGGTGGACGAAGTCGGCCTGCGCGATCTCGAGGGCCTCGAGCAGCTCCTCCTCGGTCGCATCGGGTCGGCCGAGGAGGACGTTCTCGCGCACGCTGGTGGAGAAGAGCGTCGCGTCCTCGAACGCCATGCCGATGTGCGTGCGCAGCTCGTCGCGGCGCAGGCGGCGGATGTCGACGCCGTCGAGCTCGATGGCTCCGCCGGTCACGTCGTACAGGCGCGGGAGCAGAGCGGTGAGCGTCGTCTTCCCGGAGCCGGTGATGCCGACCAGCGCCATCGTCTCGCCCGGCTCGACCTCGAGGTCGACGCCGTCGAGGAGATCGCGGTAGCGCTCGGGGGCGTCCTGGTAGCGGAAGTGGACGTCGCGGAAGCGCACCCGACCGCGCGGCTCGGCGATCGTCTCGGGGTCCTCCGGGTCGGTGATGGTGTTCCGGCTGTCCATCACCTCGAAGTAGCGGTCGACCGCGGTGCGGGTGTCGAAGGTCATCGAGAGGAGGAAGCCGATCGACTCGACCGGCCAGCGCAGCACGGTCGCGGTGGCGAAGAAGGCGAACAGCTCGCCGACGCTCAGCTGGCCGGCCGCGGCGAGCCAGACCCCGCCGAGCAGGCAGAGCGCGAACGCGATGTCCGGCACCAGCAGCAGGACGAGCCAGATCCCAGCGATGGCGCGGGCCTTGTCGATCTCGGTGCCGCGGAGCTTCTCGGCCTGGCCGGCGAAGTTCTCCAGCGCGTGCTGGTGGCGGCCGAAGGCCTTGAGGACGCGGATGCCGTGCACCGACTGCTCGACGGTCGTGGCGAGGTCGCCGGCCTGGTCCTGGCTGCGGCGCGCGATGCTCGAGTAGCGCTTCTCGAACGCGAACCCGTAGATCCAGACCGGGATCGAGCACACGACGAAGAGCACGCCGAGGATCGGGTTCCAGTAGACGAGGACCCCGAAGCCGACGACGATCGTCAGCGCATTGACCACGAGCAGGACGAAGCCGAAGGCGATCCAGCGGCGGATGAGGCTGAGGTCGCTCATCGCCCGCGACAGGAGCTGCCCGCTCTGCCAGCGGTCGTGGAACGAGACGGGGAGGTCCTGCAGCCGGCTGTAGAGCGACGAGCGCATGCGCGCCTCGATCCGCGTGCTGGGGGTGAGGACCATCCGGCGCCGCAGCGCGATGGCACCGGCCTCGACGACGCCGAGCACGAGGATGACGGCGACCGGCCCGATCAGCGGTCCGAGGTCGCCGGAGCCGACGGACGCCGCTCCGTCCCCCAGCGGCCCGTCGACGAGCTGCTGCAGGACGATCGGGATGACCAGCGACACCAGGCTCGCCACGAGCGCGACCGCGATGCCGCCGACCAGCCGGGGCAGGGAGTCGCCGACGAAGGGGACGAGGCGCAGCAGGGTCTGCAGCGTGCTCGGGCGCTTCTGCGCGGGAGCGCCGGGAGACGGGAGGGCGGGAGCGGACACGGCGGAGGGCTTTCGCGACGAGTGCGGAGCCTCTCCTGCCGGGTGAGCGGGGAGGCGGGAGGTGCCACCGGGCCGGAGAGCTCCGGGCAGCCTTGAAGGCTATACCCCGGCTCAGCGCTCCGTCCAGCGGCCGCCGCGATCCGGCGGCTCCCCCGCCTCGGCCGTCAGCGGACGCGGACCGAGAGGCAGGTGACGCAGCCCTCGAGCTTCTCGAACTCCGAGATGTCCACGGTGAGGACGCGGTAGCCCAGGCTCCGCAGCAGCTCGGCGCTCCGGGGAGCGGAGGCCGCCATCAGGAGGGTGTCGTCGTCGAGGACGACCACGTGGGCGCCCGGCTCCTCCGGCATCGGCAGGAAGGAGGGGAACAGGCGCGGCTCGTCGACGACCGGCTCCCAGCCGATGACCGTGCCGTCGGGCAGAGCGGTCACGGCGCTCTTGAGGTGCAGCACCTTCGTCAGCGGCACCGCGACGACGTCGTACCCGCGGGGGCGGAGGATCGTCCGCAGCTGGGCGACCCCCGCTGCGTCGGTGCGGCCTCCCCGGCCGACGTAGACCGTCGATCCGACCTTCAGCACGTCGCCGCCGTCGAGGGTGGCCGGCTCCTGGATGCGGTCGACCGTGAGGCCGAGGGCGCGGACGGCCTCCTCCGCACCCTCGGTCTCGTCGCGGCGGGACTCCGCTCCGGAGCGGGTGATCACGGCGTGGTCGCCGAACACGACGACCGCGTCCTCGAGGAAGACGGAGTCGGCGAGGCCGGGCGCCGGCGCGGCCTCGACCGTCTCCCAGCCGGCCCGCTCGAGCAGGTCGACGTACGCCTCCCACTGCTGCTGCGCGCGCTGCTGGTCGACGGGGACGCGTTCGAGGTGGGTGAGCTCGCCCGACGAGAGGTCGGCGGCCGGGGCCCGGACGATCGCGATGCGGCGGTCGGGGACGACGACGGCCGGCGCGTCCGTGGTGCGGAGGCGGTTCCAGAGCGCGCGGCCGACGCTCGCCGCCGAGACGGTGAACGCGAGCAGGAAGACGAGGTTGAGCCCGGCGAAGGTCTGGAAGATGGAGGCCCAGACGGCGCCCGTGACGGCCTCGCCGGTGGCGCTCGCCTGGACGAGCGTGCCGAACACGGCTCCGACCACGCCCGCGACGAGTCCGGCGAGGGCGGCGGTCCAGGTGCGGCCGAGCGTCCCCGCGACGGCGAGGGCGAGGACGACCACGAAGCCGAGCACGCTCGAGAGCAGGAAGTAGGCGTTGACCTGCGGGATGGAGCCGGGCTGCAGCTGGTTGCCGATGAAGAAGGCCAGCAGGTTGGCGAGGTGCGCCACGAGCGCGGTCGCCGCGGCGGCGAGCAGCGCGACGAGGATCCGGCGGCCCGTCCCGGGCGCGCGGCCCCGGTCAGGAGCGATCGCGGTCGCAGCGGTCGGGGTGTCGGGAGTGGACGCGGGCGTCGAGTCGGAAGGCACCCGGTGACCCTACGCGCCCCCGTCCGCGCCCCGCCTGTCGATCTCCTAGCAGCCGCCTAAGAGCCGCCCCCACGAGGCAGAGGGCTCAGCGTGGATCGCGTGCCCAGCGATTCCCGCGACCGGCGACGCGACCCGCTCCATGGAACGCACCCCGTCGCGAAGCCGACCGCGCCCCGCCGCGCAGGGAGCGGCCGGGAAGACGCCCACCGCACGGCAGAGCCGGTTCAGCGGGAATCGCGTGCCCAGCGATTCCCGCGACCCGCGACGCGACCCGCTCCATGGAACGCACCCCGTCGCGAAGCCGACCGCGCCCGGCCGCGCGGGGAGCGGCCGGGAAGACGCCCACCGCACGGCAGAGCCGGTTCAGCGGGAATCGCGTGCCCAGCGATTCCTGCGACCCGCGACGCGACCCGCTCCATGGAACGCACCCCGTCGCGAAGCCGACCGCGCCCGGCCGCGCGGGGAGCGGCCGGGAAGACAAGCACCCACTGAGTGACGGGCGCTTCGCGCCCGTCACTCAGTGAAAGAAGTGCCGCTCCCCCGTCGTGTACATCGTGACGCCGGCGCGGGCGGCCGCGTCGATGACCTCGGCGTCGCGGACGGAGCCGCCGGGCTGGACGACGGCCTTCACGCCGGCGGCGAGGAGCACCTCGAGGCCGTCGGCGAAGGGGAAGAACGCGTCGGAGGCGGCGACGGAGCCGGGGGCGCGGTCGCCGGCCCGGGTGACGGCGAGGTGGCAGGAGTCGACGCGGTTGACCTGGCCCATGCCGACGCCGACGGAGGCGCCGCCCTTGGCGAGGAGGATCGCGTTCGACTTGACGGCGCGGCACGCCTTCCACGCGAACTCGAGGTCGAGCATCGTGTCGGCGTCGGCGGGCTCGCCGGCGACGAGCTGCCAGCCGGAGCTCACCTCGCCGGGTCCGCCGACGAAGCGGTCCGGCTCCTGCAGCAGCAGGCCGCCGGAGATCTGCTTGAACTCGCGCTCGACGGGGGCGTAGAAGTCGGGGAGCTGCAAAAGGCGCAGGTTCTTCTTCGTCTTCAGCACCTCGAGCGCCTCGGGCTCGAAGCCGGGGGCGACGAGCACCTCGGTGAAGATCTCCTTCACCGTCTCGGCCATGGCGAGGGTGACGGGCCGGTTCGCGGCGATCACGCCTCCGAACGCGGACACCGGGTCGCACTCGTGGGCCCGGCGGTGGGCGGAGGCGATGGGGTCGATCGCCTTCGAGCTCGCGATCGCGATGCCGCAGGGGTTCGCGTGCTTGATGATCGCCACGGCGGGCAGCACGAAGTCGTAGGCCGCGCGGACGGCCGCGTCGGCGTCGACGTAGTTGTTGTAGGACATCTCCTTGCCGTGCAGCTGTGTCGCCTGCGCGATGCCGGTGCCGTCGGGCGAGACGTAGAGGGCCGCCTTCTGGTGCGAGTTCTCGCCGTAGCGGAGGACCTGCTGCAGGGTCCCGCGGATCTCGACGGAGCCCTCGACGCCCTCGGCCGCCTCCTGCCCGGCGAACCAGGCGGCGACGGCGGAGTCGTAGGAGGCCGTGTGCGCGAAGGCGCGGGCCGCCAGGGTGCGTCGCGCGGCCAGCGTCGTGCCACCGTCGGCGAGGGCGGTCGCGATCCCGGAGTAGTCGGCCGGGTCGACGACGATCGCGACGTTCGCGTGGTTCTTCGCGGAGGCGCGGACGAGGGCCGGGCCCCCGATGTCGATGTTCTCGACCACGGTCGCCGCGTCGGCGCCGCCTGCGACGGTCTCGCGGAACGGGTACAGGTTCACCACGACCAGCTCGAACGCGGCGATGTCGAGCTCCTCCAGCTGCTCGCGGTGCGAGGCGAGCCGCAGGTCGGCGAGGATGCCCGCGTGCACGGCCGGGTGCAGCGTCTTCACGCGGCCGTCGAGCGACTCGGGGAACCCGGTGACGGCCGAGACGTCGGTGACCTCGTGGCCGGCGCCGCGGAGGGTGGCGGCGGTCGAGCCGGTGGAGACGAGCTCGACGCCGGCCGCGGCGAGCGCCGCTCCGAGCTCGAGCAGGCCGGTCTTGTCGCTGACCGAGATGAGCGCCCGGCGGACGGGGACCCGGTCGCGGTCGTCGTAGCTGCTGGGGTCGTGGGCGGTGATGCTCATGCGCGGGCGAGCTCCTCGAGGTCGACGGTTCCGTGGGCGATGTCGAGCACCGTCTGCACCAGCAGGCGACGCTCGATGGTCTTGATGCGCTCGTGCAGCGCGTCCTCGCTCTCGCCGGGGAGCACGGCGAGGCTCTCCTGGGCGATGACCGGGCCCGTGTCGACGCCGGTGTCGATCACGTGCACGGTGACGCCGGTCTCGGTCGCGCCGGCGGCGAGGGCGTCGCGGACGGCGTGGGCGCCGGGGAAGAGGGGCAGCAGGGCGGGGTGGGTGTTGATCATCCGCGGGCTGAGCGCGTCGACCACGACGGGCGGCAGGATGCGCATGAAGCCCGCGCAGACGACGAGGTCGGGCTCCCACTCCTGGATGCGGTCGAGCAGGGCGGCGCCCCACTCGTCGCGGGAGGCGAAGTCGCGCGGCGCGACCGTGAAGGCGGGCACCCCGCGCTCCTCGGCGTGGCGGAAGCCCTCGGCGGCCGTGTCGCTGCCGACCGCGACGATGCGGGCGGGGAAGCCCTCGTCGCCGGTGGCGTCCAGCAGGGCGCGGAGGTTCGATCCGCCGCCGGAGAGGAGCACGACCAACTTCAGCACTGCGCAAGTCTAGGGGGACGCCTCCGCCGGCGTCAGCCGCGTCGGCTGCGGCCCGCGGCGAGGCCCAGGCCCGCGGCCAGAGCGAGCTCGAGCGCGGCGACCGCCCCGACCACCAGCGGGTCCGGGCCCACCTGCGCGAGTCGGCCCGGACCTGCGGCGCCCGCCGAGAACCAGGCGAGGAGCCCGAGCAGCAGGCCGCCGACCACGCCGATCCCGCCGGCCGCGGCGGCGCCCCAGCGCAGCAGCGGGCGGCCGTCGAGCACCTCGATCACGCTGCGGCGCAGCCGCCATCCCGCGGCGAACCCGGCGAGCAGCGGCACGAGCAGTCCGAGGAACCCGAAGGCCGAGTCCCCTGCGGGCAGTGCGGCGAGGACCGGGATCGACGGGATCGGTCCGAGCAGGGTCCCTGCCGCGCTCACGGACGAGCCGGTGCCGAGGGCGAAGCCCGGGCCGATCAGCCAGCTCGCCGCCCAGATCACCAGGTTCGGGAGGAACGCCAGCTGCCCGAGGGTGAGGGCCAGCCCGCCGAGCGCTTCGGCGCCGAGGCTCTCGTAGAGCGCGACGACCGAGGTGTAGTGCACGACCAGCAGCACGGCGACGAGCACCGCCGCCGCTCCGACCACTCCGGCCGCGGCGAGCGCTCCCCCGCGCAGTGAAGCGAGGACGAGCCCGGGCCCCGGCGCGGGGACGCGGTCGAGCGCGGAGGCGGCCAGCTCGCCGAGGGGGTCGGCCTCGTCGCTGCGGGCGGAGTGGAGCGCTGCTCCGACGAGCACCCCCAGCGCGAAGACGAGCGGCGGCAGCAGCGTCCCCTGCAAAGGATCGACGGCGGCGGCCGGGTCCGCGGACCCCAGGGAGACCAGGAGGGCGATCGCCAGGTAGGTCGCGATCGCGACGAGAACGCCGATGGCCCGGAACGGCGACTCCTGGGCGCGGCGGCCGGTGCGCGCACCGAGCAGCACGGTGAGGAGCGCGAACGCCAGCGGGGCGATCGTCACCGGGAAGGCGTCAGCGCCTCCGGGCAGCGCGACGGCGAGAGCGGAGTCGGGGGCCAGCGCCGCCTGCAGGTCGGCCCCGTGGCCGAGCAGCCAGGCGTCGGCGGCGACCCGCCAGAACACGCCGAAGTCGACCGTCGTGTCGTACTGCACGGCCCAGAGGACGGTCAGCGGGACGAGCGGGATCGCGATCCCGATCAGCGCCGACAGCGCGGCGTCGAAGGCGGCGAGGAGGGCGACGGTGATCCGGTTCATGGGCCTGACGAGCCTAGCGGCGGCGCGCTCGGAGGCGGGTCAGGGGCGCGCCGCCCGGCCCTCTAGTGTCGGAGCCATGACGCGGACCTCGGACGCACGGACGGAGCGCGGCCTGGACCGCCTCGTGAACTTCTCCGACGCCGTCGTCGCCATCGCCATCACGTTCCTCGTCCTCCCCCTGGTCGACGTGGTCGAGGAGGGACGCGCGGCGGATCTGGGGGCCCTGCTCACCGGGCACTACGGCACCCTCTCCGCCTTCTTCATCACGTTCGCCGTGATCGGGCGGCTCTGGACGGTCCACCACTCCGTCTTCGAGGGCGTGGCCCGCTACTCGCCCGCGCTCGTCGTCGCGAACTTCGTCTGGCTGGCCGCGGTCGTCCTGCTCCCCTTCGCGGCGAACCTGATCTCGAACGTGCTCGACACCGACGGCAGCGTCATCGCGCTCTACATCGGCACGATGATCGCGGCGAGCGCGGCGACCCTGGCGATGCAGCTCATCGTGCGCCGCGATCCTGATCTCCTGGCCCCGGGGGCGGAGCCGCGGCGCTCCCTCTCGAGATCGCTGATCGTGATCGGCGTCCTCCTCGCGGCCCTCGTGCTCGCCGTCGCGGTGCCGGCCGTCAACATGTTCGCGCTCCTGCTGCTCCTGCTCTCGGGTCCGATCGAGCGCCTGGTGCACCGCGGGCACCTCGGGGCACGAGCGGCCCACCGCCGGACGGAGCGCGGGCTCGACCGGCTCGTCAACTTCTCGGACGCGACCGCCGCCATCGCCATCACCGTCCTCGTCCTGCCGCTGGTGCAGCTGGCTCCCGAGATCGCCCGGGAGGGCGGCGGAGTCCCGGCGCTGCTCGCGGAGCACCTGGACTCGGTCCTCGCCTTCGCGCTCTCCTTCGCGATCATCGCCGTCTTCTGGATCCCCCATCACCGCGTCTTCGAGATCGCCGGGGACTACGACGGCGCTCTGGTGTGGCTGGACCTGCTCTGGCTGGCCGCGCTGGCGTTCTTCCCGTTCTCGACGAGCGCGCTGGCGCTCTTCCCGGACTCCCGGGCGACGATCGGGCTCTACATCGGCACGATGGCGGCGATGAGCGGAGCGCTGGTCCTGATCGAGCTGCGCCTCTCCCGGCACCCGGAGCTGAGGCGGCCCGGCGCGGGACCTCTGCCGCTCGCGCCCGCTCTGCTGCCCTTCGCGCTGCTCCTCGTCGCGCTGGCGCTGGCGCTGCTGATCCCGTCCGTCGGGCTCTGGTGGCTGCTCCTGCTCCTGCTGCAGCGGCCCGTCCTGGTGCTGCTCGCGCGGCGCTGATCCTCAGGCCCCGGGCGTCCAGCCCAGCTGCGGGGCGATGCGCTCGGCGACGGCGCGCAAAATGCGCCGGTGCGACTCCACTCCGCCGACCGCCGGGAGCGTCACCGTGAGCGCGTCCGCTTCGGCGAGCGCGGGATCCGCGGCGAGCGACGCGACGATCTGCTCCGGGCTCCCGCTGTGGAGGGGGCTGAAGCGCATCGGGGCGGCGATGATCGACCGGTCGGCCGTGCGGGGGCGGCCCTCGTCGTCCATCCGCGCGAGGTAGCCCTCGATGAAGGGGCGGTGCGCCTCCTCGTCGGCGGTGTCCAGCAGCGGCAGCACGATGCGGCCCGCCGTCACCCTCGATGTGCGCCCCGGGTGCGCGGCGGCGAAGGCCTCGCGGTAGGCGCGGATCTGCACGGCCTGCTGCTCGGCGAACGGCAGGCCCGTCTCCTCCGTGTTGAGCGTGGACACCTGCAGGTGCATGCCCTGCTCGCCCGCCCGGACCGCGGAGGACACCGTTCCCGCCCCGTACCAGAGCCGGTCGGCCAGGCCTGGAGCATGCGGCTGCTGGATGAGCGGAGCGCCGACCGGGACCGACATCAGCGCCGACTCCGCGACACCGAGCACGGCGCCCGAGAGCGCCTCGCGGAGCCGTGCGATGCGCTCCTGCGCCTCCTCGCGGAAGTCGCGCTCGGCCTGACCGAACACCCCGTCGAACACGGAGGCGAGGTGCGCGAAGCCGCTGCTGACACCGAGGTCGAGGCGTCCGCCCGAGAGCAGGTCCACGGTCGCGGCGTCCTCGGCGAGGCGCACGGGCGACTCGTACCGGGCGCCGATGACCGCGGTCCCGAGGCGGAGGCGGCGGGTCCGCTGGGAGGCGGCCGCGAAGAAGGTCAGCGGAGACGCCAGGTAGCGCTCGAAGTGCCGCACGCGGACCCAGCCGGTGCCGTAGCCGAGCTCCTCGGCGAGCTCGAGCAGGGCGAGCCCGTCCTCGAGGCTCCGCGCGGCGTCGCCCGGCTGCTCGGGGCCCTCCGGGTACGGCACGAAGGTCAGCAGGTCCAGTCCGAGGCGGCGGGTCACGCTGCGACGCTACTCCGGCCGGACCCGCCCCGACGACGGAACGGACGGCGCCGCCCGCCGGAGCAGGGGCGCCGTCCGTTCCGACGGTGGTGCGGGGAGGACGGGCGCTAGAGCGCCGCGTAGACCTCGCGGAGCAGGGCGGCCGTCTCGGACGGCGTCTTGCCGACCTTCACGCCCGCGGCCTCGAGGGCCTCCTTCTTGGCCTGCGCGGTCCCGGCCGAGCCGGAGACGATGGCGCCGGCGTGGCCCATCGTCTTGCCCTCGGGGGCGGTGAAGCCCGCGACGTAGCCGACGACGGGCTTCGTGACGTTCGCCTTGATGAAGTCCGCGGCGCGCTCCTCGGCGTCGCCGCCGATCTCGCCGATCATCACGATCGCCTTCGTCTCGGGGTCGGCCTCGAACGCGGCGAGCGCGTCGATGTGCGTCGTGCCGATGATCGGGTCGCCGCCGATGCCGATGGCGGTCGAGAAGCCGAGGTCGCGGAGCTCGTACATCATCTGGTAGGTCAGGGTGCCCGACTTGGAGACGAGACCGATGGGGCCCTTGCCGGTGATCGTCGCGGGCGTGATGCCCACGAGCGACTCGCCCGGCGTGATGATGCCGGGGCAGTTCGGGCCGATGATCCGGGTCTTGTTCCCCTTCTCCTGCGCGTACGCCCAGAACTCCGCGGAGTCCTGCACCGGGATGCCCTCGGTGATGACGACGAGGAGGCCGATCTCGGCGTCGATCGCCTCGATGACGGCGTCCTTCGAGAAGGCGGGCGGCACGAACGCGATGGAGACGTCGGCGCCGGTGGCCTCCATCGCCTCCTTCACGGTGCCGAAGACGGGGAGCTCGACGTCGCCGTGGGTGACGGTCGTGCCGGCCTTGCGGGCGTTGACGCCGCCGACCACGTTCGTGCCGGCCTTGAGCATCAGCGCGGTGTGCTTGGTGCCCTCGCCGCCGGTGATGCCCTGGACGATGACCTTGGAGTCCTTGGTGAGGAAGATCGACATGCTTGTTCTCTGATTCCTTGAGTCGTCGGGTCCGTTACGCGGCGGCGAGGGCGGCGGCCTTGTCGGCGCCCTCGTCCATGGTCGCGGCGAGCGTGATGAGCGGGTTGGCGGCGGCCTGGAGGATCGCGCGGCCCTCCTCGACCTTGTTGCCGTCGAGGCGGACGACGAGCGGCTTGGTGGCCGAGTCGCCGAGGATCTCGAGCGCCTGGAGGATGCCGTTGGCGACCGCGTCGCACGCGGTGATGCCGCCGAAGACGTTGACGAAGACGCTCTTGACCTGCTCGTCGCCGAGGATCACGTCGAGGCCGTTCGCCATCACCTGGGCGGAGGCTCCACCGCCGATGTCGAGGAAGTTGGCCGGCTTCACGCCGTTGTGCCTCTCTCCGGCGTAGGCGACGACGTCGAGGGTCGACATGACAAGGCCCGCGCCGTTGCCGATGATGCCGACCTCGCCGTCGAGCTTCACGTAGTTGAGGTCGTTCTCCTTGGCCTTCGCCTCGAGCGGGTCGGCGGCGTCCTTGTCCTCGAGCGCGGCGTGGTCCGCGTGGCGGAAGCCGGCGTTCTCGTCGAGCGAGACCTTGCCGTCGAGCGCGACGATGTCGCCCTCCTCGGTGAGCACGAGCGGGTTCACCTCGACGAGCGTGGCGTCCTCGCCGGTGTAGACGTCGTAGAGCTTCACCAGGACGGGCGCGACCTTGGCGATCAGCTCCTCCGGGAACTTCGCCGCGCGGGCGATCTCCTCGGCCTTGGCCTGGTCGATGCCCTGGCCGGGGACGACCTCGACGCGCGCGAGGGCGTCGGGGCGCTCGACGGCGAGCTGCTCGATCTCCATGCCGCCCTCGTAGGAGGTGAGCGAGAGGTAGGAGCGGTTGGCCCGGTCGAGCAGCACCGAGAAGTAGAACTCGCGGTCGATGCGCGCACCACCGGCGACCATGACGCGCTTGACGACGTGGCCCTTGATGTCGAGGCCGAGGATCGACTGCGCCGCGGCGAACGCGTCCTCGGGGGTCTTCGCGACCTTCACGCCGCCCGCCTTGCCGCGGCCGCCGATCTTGACCTGCGCCTTGACGACGGTGACGCCGCCGAGCTTCTCCGCCGCGGCGCGCACCTCCTCCGGCGTGTCGGCGACGATGCCCGGGAGCACGGGGACGCCGTACTTCTCGAACAGATCACGGGCCTGGTATTCGAAGAGATCCACGCTGCATTCCCATTCCGCGCCGAGCGCGCTTGCGTTTCGAGTTCGAGGTGGCCCGGACGACGCCGGAGTCTCGGCACTGTCCCTGGGCCGCGCCGAGTCTACTCCGCACCCGCCGGGGGCTTCCCGTGCGCCCGCTCCGCGCCCGTCGGACGCCCGCCGGGCGGCACCGGCTCCTCCTCCGCCCTCCGCTCCCGCGTAGCGTGGAGCCATGTCGTCGGCCTCCCGCACTCCGGACGTCTTCCGCGAGGGCGTGTTCCTGCTGGCGGGGGCGCGCGCGATCCTCCTCCAGATCGCGCACCCGGCGGTCGGGCAGGGCGTCGCCGACCACTCCGACTTCGTGCACCGGGCCGTGAACCGCCTGCACGGGACGCTCTCCTACCTCTACGTCCTCCACTACGGCACTCCGGAGGACGTCCGCGCCGTCCGCCGCCGGGTGAACAGGGCGCACGTGCCCGTCCGCGGCCCCGGGTACACCGCCTTCGACCCGGAGCTGCAGCGCTGGGTCGCCGCGACGCTCACCCAGTCGATGCTGCAGCTCTACGAGGGCGCCTTCGGCGCGCTGAGCGAGGAGGAGGCGGACGACATCGTGCGCCGCTCCGTCGTCGTCGGCGCCGCTCTGCAGATGCCCGCGGAGCTCTGGCCCGACTCCCGCACCGCGTTCGACGCCTACTGGGAGCGGGAGCTGGAGCGCCTCGAGGTCACGCCCGCCGCCTTCCGCGTCGCCCACGACCTCCTGGGCCCGAGCATCGCCGCCTGGTACCTGCGCCCGCTCGGCCCCTACCTCCGCCTGATGACCGCCGGCCTGCTCCCGGCGGCGCTCCGCGAGCCGTTCGGCTTCCGCTGGACCCCGCGGCAGGAGGCGCGGTTCGAGCGGGCGCTCTCGCGCACCTTCGCCGTCTACCGCCTCCTTCCCGCGAGCGTGAGGACGGCGCCCAGCCGCTTCTCCCTCGCCCGGGTCCGCCGCGACGCTCAGAAGCCGGCGACGACCTCCCAGCCCGCGTAGGCGGCGAGCTCCAGCCCGAGCGCCTGAGCGGCCGCCCGCGCCTCGTCGATCCCGCGCTCGTCGCGCACGTCGACGGTGACCGGCACGCTGTCGCCGAACCCCGCGATCTCGACCCGCGCGCTCGTCGGGCCGCTGTAGAGCGGCACGTGCGCGTCCGCGGTCCGGGAACCGACCACGCGCGAGCCGGTCGCCTCCGCGATCACCGCGAGGGCGAACGGAGCCGTCACCACCGCGTCCGTGTAGAGCGTCGCCTCGCCGCGCATCGCGCCTCCCGTCGTCCGACCCGCGGAACCGGGCCGCAGCAGTCCGACTGTAGGCAGCCGCCCGCGCCTCCCGCACCCCCTTCCGCTCGGCGCCGGGATGCGCACTCCCCGCCCGCCCGTGCTGAACATCCGGTGCGGATCGCTCGACGCGGCCCCCCGCCGGATCTACGGTGGATCACCCGGCATCCGCCGCGGCGGTCAACGACGACTGGAGCCTTGATGAGCATCACCGAACCCCGCACGGCCGAGGCCCCCGCCGCTCCCCCGTCCGCCGCCGGCTTCGGCACCCTCTCCGTCGCGGCCATCCTGGCGGAGGCGGCGCGGCGAACTCCCGACACGATCGCGATCCGCGTGGGCGAGCAGGCCGTCGACTACGCGACCCTCTGGCGGCAGACCCGGGCCTACGCAGGAGCCCTCCGCGCCCGGGGCATCGGCCCGGGCGACCGCGTGGCCCTTCTCGTCCCGAACGTCCCCGACTTCCCTCGCGGCTACTTCGCCGTCCTCGCGCTCGGCGCCGTGGTGGTCCCGGTGCACGCCCTGCTCAAGCACGACGAGATCGCCTACGTCCTCCGCGACTCCGGATCCGTCGCGCTCGTGTGCGCCGCCCCGCTGCTCGCCGAGGGGGCCGCAGGAGCGGACCTCGCCGGCGTCCCCGTGCTGAGCGTGATGGTGCCCGACGGCACGGCCTCGCCCCTTCCGCGCCTGGAGGACCTCGCCGCGGAGGCCTCGCCGATCGACGGCTACGTGCCCCGCTCCCCCTCCGACACGGCGACGATCCTCTACACCAGCGGCACCACCGGCCGCCCGAAGGGGGCGGAGGGGACGCACTTCGCGATCGTCTCGCAGTCGGACGTGCTGCTGATGAACACGTTCGACCTGCACCGCGGCGACGTGGTGCTCGGGGCGCTGCCGCTCTTCCACACGTTCGGGCAGGTCTGCGCGATGAACACGGCCTTCCGCACCGCCGCGACGGTCGTCCTGGTGCCGAAGTTCGACGGCGACGCCGCCCTCGAGGCGATGATCGCCCACGGCTGCACGGTGTTCGAGGGCGTGCCCACGATGTACGTCGCCCTGCTCGACGCCGCGACCCGGCGCGAGGACCGGCCGCCGCTGCGCTACGCGGTCTCGGGAGGCGCCGCCCTGCCCGTCGCCGTGATCGAGCGCTTCCGGGAGGTGTTCGGGGTCGAGATCTACGAGGGCTACGGACTCACCGAGACCTCCCCTGTCGCCACCTTCAATCACGTCGGAGTCCCGCCGCGGCCGGGCACGGTCGGCACGCCGATCTGGGGCGTCGAGGTCGAGGTCGCGCGCCCCGACGTGACCGACCGCGTCGAGCTGGTCCCCCGGGGCGAGCTCGGCGAGATCGTGGTGCGCGGGCACAACCTGATGAAGGGCTACCTCGGCAACCCGGCGGCGACCGCGGAGGCGGTGATCGACGGCTGGTTCCGCACCGGAGACCTGGGCACGAAGGACGAGGAGGACTACATCCGCATCCTCGACCGCACGAAGGACATGATCATCCGCAACGGCTACAACGTGTACCCGCGCGAGGTCGAGGAGGTGCTGATCGGGCACCCGGCCGTGCAGAACGCGGCGGTCTTCGGGATCCCGGACGAGCGCCACGGCCAGGAGGTGATGGCCGCGGTGATCCTCGCCCCGTCGGCGACCGCCACCGCCGAGGAGCTGATCGCCTACGCGAACGAGCACCTGGCCGCGTTCAAGTTCCCCCGCCGCGTCGAGTTCGTCGACGCGCTGCCCCTGGGACCCAGCGGCAAGGTCCTGAAGCGGGAGCTCGTCACGCGGTACGCCGGCTGACTCCTTCCGCGAGATGCCACGTGAGTACGCCCGCTACGGCGTGTCGCGTACTCACGTGGCATCTCGCAAGAGCTCTCGGGGGGGACCGCGCCGGTGTCGGATGCGGGCGTCCTCCCCGTTCTGGGGTATTGGACATCGAGTCCTAAGCGTCGAGGCTGGGGCGCTCCCGTCCGATCATGAGGAAGACCCGTGCCCCGCCGCTCCCTGCTCCCGCTGCCCACTGCCCGCCGAGGCACCGACCGCAGGCCGCTCCGCCTCGGCTCGCTCCGACTGACCCGGCTCCGGCTGACTCCGCTCCAGTGGATCGGGGCCGGAGCGACGGCGTTCGCCGCTCTCGTGGGTCTGCTCTCGGGAGGGTTCTGGTCGGCCGCGGTCCTCGTCGCCCTCATCGCGCTCATTACCGGCGTGTACGCGGTGGTCCTGGGTCGTCCGAGCTGGCTCGGGCTGTCGGGGGAGCGGCGCACTGGCGGGATCGTCGCGGCAGGCGCTCTCGCCGCACTGCTGATCTCGTCGAGCGCTTATGGTGCGACCGCCCCGACACCGCTCGCGGAGGCGCCTGTCGCGGCCACCACCGCGAGCGCGACGCCGGTTCCCGAGCGGACCGCCTCTCCGGCCCGCACCACCCTTCCGACGCCCACTCCGACTCCCACTCCCACGGTCGTCGTCACGACGACGACGGTCACCGAGACCTCCCCGGTCCCGCGCGGGAGCAGGAGCGAGGACGACCTTGCCGCCGATCTCGGGGTCGTGAGCGTCGTCCCGGGTGCAGACGGCGTCCTCACCCGCACCGTGGAGGTCGTCCAGCACGACGGCGTCGAGGTCTCGCGCTCGACGGTGTCGGAGACGATGACCACCGCTCCGATCGACGACGTCACTCGCACCGGCGTGCGCGTTCCGCCGCCTGCTCCGGCACCGGAACCGGAGGTCGAGGAGGCGGCGGGATGCGACCCGAACTACTCGGGCGCCTGCGTGCCGATCGACTCCGACGTCGACTGCGCCGGCGGATCCGGCAACGGCCCCTCGTACGTCTCCGGCCCCGTGACCGTGATCGGAAGCGACGTCTACGACCTCGATCGCGACGGCGACGGCATCGCCTGCGACTGAGCGGTCCCGCCGCGGCCGTTCCTCGAGCAGGTCCTCCTCGAGGAGCGGGTCGGACTCAGCCGAGCAGCGACCATACGGCGGAGGCGAGGACCGTGCCGACCACGGCCCCCGCGACGACCTGGGCGGGCGTGTGCGCGCCGAGGCGCACCCTCGACCAGAGCACCCACAGCACGATCGGCACGCTGACGAGGAGCGAGATCGGTCCGTACGCGATCAGCACGACGACCGCGCACGTGGCGACCACCGCCGCGTGCCCGGACAGCTTCCAGACCAGGTTGACCACGCCGACGGCGAGCACCACGGCCACCGTCACCACGCCGAACGTGGTCACCGCGGCGGGAGCGCCGAGCACGGCGAGCAGCACCAGGCCGACCGCGATCGACACCAGCGCCAGCGCGATCGGCAGAGCTCGCTCGCGCCGGTCCGGCACGTGGTGGTCGCCGTGGATCCGGCCGGTGCGCATCAGCAGGCGGATGACCAGGTAGGGCACCACGCCGACGAAGAGCGCCGCGAGCGCTCCCCAGGCGACGCCGAGCAGGGGCGGATCCGCGACGCGCGCGCCGACCACGACCGGCACGAGCACCGCGAGGACCGCCGGGGAGAACACCTCCGTCGCGAGCCGTGCGGCCGCCGAGCCGCCCGCCACCGGGCTAGATCTTCTCGATCGGCGCGACCTTGATCAGCAGCTTCTTCGCACCCACCTGGTCGAAGAGCACGTGCGCCACGCGCTTCGAGCCCTCGCCCGTCACCGCGTTCACGCGCCCCTCGCCGAAGTCGGTGTGCCGGATGCGGTCGCCCGCGATCAGCTCCAGGTCGCCGTTGTCGCGCACCATGCCGGTGATCCGGTTCGGGAACTCGCCCTTGGCCTTCGGCGCCGCGGCGAGCGCCTCCCGGAACTCGGTGTTCGAGCGCGACCGGCCGAAGCCGGGCCGCTGCGCGTTCAGGGCCCGGGGCTGCGTGCCGCCGCGCGAGGTCGCCGCACCGGGCGACTGGCGCCACTGGATCAGCTCGCCCGGGATCTCCTGCAGGAACCGGCTCGGCATCGCGACCGAGGTCTCGCCGTACTGCGCCCGGGTCATCGCGAGCGAGAGGTAGAGGCGCTTGCGGGCCCGGGTGATCCCCACGTAGAACAGCCGCCGCTCCTCGGCCGGTCCGCCGGGCTCGTTCGCCGAGATGCGGTGCGGGAGCAGGTCCTCCTCGATCCCGGTGAGGAACACTGCGTCGTACTCGAGGCCCTTCGCCGTGTGCAGGGTCATCAGCGAGACGGTGCCGGAGTCGTCGTCGAGGTCGTCGGCCGCGGCGACCAGCGAGACCTCGGTGAGGAAGTCGACCAGTCCGCCGTCCGGGTTGTTGCGGGCGAACTCCTTCGTGACGGCGACGAGCTCGTCGACGTTCTCGGCGCGTGCCTCGTCCTGCGGGTCGCGACTGGAACGGAGCATGTCGAGGTAGCCGCTGCGGGTGAGCAGCGCCGTCAGCACCTCGTGCACCTTCGCCTCGCCGCCCTCCCGCGCGGGGTCGAGCATCAGGGCGCACTCGTCGAGGAGGGTCGCGAGGTCGACGATCGCCTTCGTCACCTTCGGGCCCATCCCCAGCGAGCCGGCGTTGCGCATCGCCTCGCGCAGTGTCACCGCGTTGGTGTCGGCGAACGACTGCAGCTGCGCCTCCGTCGCGGGGCCGATGCCGCGCTTCGGGGTGTTCATGATGCGCCGCAGCGCGAGAACGTCGGCCGGGTTCGCCACCGTGATCAGGTACGCCAGGGCGTCCTTGATCTCGGCGCGCTCGTAGAACTTCGTGCCGCCCAGGATCCGGTAGGGCAGCGCGGAGCGGATGAAGATCTCCTCCAGTGCCCGGGTCTGGGCGTTGGTGCGGTAGAAGACCGCGATCTCGTCGTAGCCGGTGCCCGCAGCGTGCAGGCGTGCGATCTCGTCGACCACGAACTGCGCCTCGTCGTGACCCGAGTACCCGGTGTAGCCGACGATCTTCTCCCCGTCACCGCTGGAGGACCAGAGGTTCTTCGCGCGGCGGTCGAAGTTGTTCGAGATCACGGCGTTGGCCGCCGAGAGGATGTTCTGCGTCGAGCGGTAGTTCTGCTCGAGCAGGATCACCCGGCAGCCCGGGAAGTCGCGCTCGAACTCGACGATGTTGCGGATGTCGGCGCCGCGGAACGCGTAGATGGACTGGTCCGAGTCGCCGACGACGGTGAGCGAGGCCCCCGGGATCGAGCCGTCGGCCGTGACCGGCCCGCGGTAGGGACGGTCGAACCGCGCCGCCGCCATCGTCGCCGGCGGCACGGGCCGGGTCAGCTCGTGGATCAGCGAGTACTGGGCGTGGTTCGTGTCCTGGTACTCGTCGACCAGCACGTGGCGGAAGCGCCGCTGGTACTTCGCGGCGACGTGCGGGAAGGCGCGGAAGAGGTAGACGGTCTGCGCGATCAGGTCGTCGAAGTCGAACGCGTTCGCCCCCTCGAGGGCCCGCGAGTAGGCCCGGAAGACCTGGAGGAACATCTCCTCGTTGGGATCGCTGAGGTTCGCGGTCCGGGCGTAGGAGTCGACGTCGGCGAGCTCGTTCTTGAGCTTGGAGATCTTCGCGGAGGCGCTCGCGACGGTGATCCCGAGCGAGTCGGCCTCGAGGTCCTTCACGATGCGCTTGAGCAGCGCGCGCTGATCGCCCGAGTCGTAGATCGTGAACGACCTGGTCATGCCGAAGTTCTCGGCCTCTCGGCGCAGGATCCGCACGCACGCGGAGTGGAAGGTCGAGATCCACATCCCCTCGGCGCTCTGCCCCACCAGCTTCTCGACGCGCTCGCGCATCTCGGCCGCGGCCTTGTTGGTGAACGTGATCGCGAGGATCTGGCTCGGCCAGGCCTCGCCGTTGCCCAGGAGGCTCGCGATGCGCCGGGTGAGGACGCTGGTCTTGCCCGAGCCGGCCCCCGCGACGATGAGCAGCGCGTCTCCGCGGTACTCGACGGCCTCGCGCTGCTGGGGGTTCAGACCCGCGACGAGCTGCTCGTGCGCCGGGTCGGTGCGGGGCGCGTCCCCGGGGCCGCCGGGGGGACCGACGATGACCGGGGTGGCGCGGGAGTCGCTCGGATCGAAGAGGAAGCTCATGTCCCTCCGAGTGTAGATCGCCCCTCCGACACCGGGAGCGGTCAGGCGGTCCGCTGACGCGGCGCGGGCGAGGTGAGCGCCCCGCCGACGTCCAGTCCGCGCCACGCGAGGGAGAAGCCGAGCACGGCGAGCGCCGACGTCGACACCGCCAGGAGCTGCAGGAGGGCGAACGCGGTGAGGTCCTTGGTGTCGTCGGGGTAGTACTGGATGCCCTGGACGGCGAGCGCCGCGAGGAGCACCACCACGATCACGGAGCACACGAGGAGCAGGCGGTTCACGCCGCGCCGCGCGGGCCTCTTCGGCGCTCGGCCCACCTGGGCCCTGGTGGTCAGCCACGCGCAGGCGACGGAGGCGGAGGCCAGCGCGACGAGGTCGGCCCCCAGGACGTCGCTCGCCCGATGCCAGGACGCGGCCATCGTCAGGTTGCCGACCAGCACCACGACCGCGCCGCCCAGCGCGAGCACGACGGTCCGCGCCCGCCCGGGAACGACCATCGCCAGGGCGAAGACGACCGAGACGGCCGCCGCGGTGTGCCCGCTCGGGAAGCTGCCGCCGGTGTACCAGGAGTCGGTGTCGACCAGCTCGGGCCGCTCGAGGACCACGTTCTTGAGCAGCTGGGTGAGCCCGGCCGTGACGACGATCGAGCCGACGGAGGCGACGGCCAGCGCCGGGCGCCGCCGGATCAGCGCGATCGCCGCGACGAGCAGGGCGCCGACGACCATGGAGAGCGGGGTGACGTCCGCGAGCGCCCCGGCGGCGGCGCCGGTGGCCCGGCCGAAGACGAGGTCGGCGCCTCGGAGCCCCGAGTTCTCGACGCCCTGGCCCTGTGGGGTGAGCACGGCGAGCCAGTACACGGCGGCGACGCCGATCACGGCGAGGACGGCGGTGGTGATCCAGCGGCGGGTGATGCGCTCACGGGTGGACACGGGGCCTCCTCTCGAGGGTCGGGCGGGCGGTGGTGAGCCGATGATGCCAGCGCAGCCTCCGCGTCCGCTCGGCACGCGCCGGAGGAGCGCCCGATCGCCGGACCGGTCAGCCGCGGAGCAGGCGCTCCTGCTCGGCAGCCCGCGCCTCGATCGCCAGATCGGGCTGGTCGGCGAAGACGCCGTCGACTCCCGAGCGGAGGATCATCGCGAACTCCTCCTGCCAGCCGCCGTACTCCGCCGGGTCCTTCCCGCGCCGGTGCACCTTCTCGAGGAAGCGGTTCTCCGCGCGCAGCGTCCAGCAGTAGACCTCGAGCCCGGCCGCGTGGGCGTGCTCGACGAGCGGACCGGTCCCCGTCGCCCGGCCGGCCGCGTCCCGGGAGAAGAGCATGCTCTTGTCGACGCTGATGCCGTCGACCACGCCGGCGAGGTTCCGCAGTCCCGCGGGCGTGGTGAAGGCGGAGTAGGGGGCCGCGTCGGAGCCGTGGGCGGCCACGAGGTCGGGCGGGGCGCCGCGCGACTCGAGCAGGTAGATCCGGCGGGTGTCGACACCGCTCACCCCGAGCCGCTCCAGGACGGTCTTCTCGAAGCTCTCGATCGTGAGCCGCGGATCACGCGGACCCCAGCCCGCGGCGGCGAGCTCCTCGCGCAGCAGCACGTCCAGCGGCAGCCCGATCCCGGCGAAGTGCGTCGCGTGCTTGATCTCGGCGACGAGCCCCGGCGGAGCGAGCGGATCGTCCTCCGCCGCCCGGTCCAGCAGCGCCAGCAGCTCGCTGAAGCGCAGCAGCGGGAACTGCCCGTCGAACGTGGCGCTGGAGCCGCGCACGGCCGGCAGCCGCTCGCGGGCCCGCAGCTCCGACAGCTCGTCCCAGGTGAAGTCCTCGGTGAACCAGCCGGTGATGTCGCGGCCGTCGATCCGCTTCGTGGTGCGACGCGCGGCGAACTCCGGGCGCTTCTCGACGTCCGTCGTGCCGGAGATCTCGTTCTCGTGGCGCAGGACGAGCACGCCGTCGCGGGTCGCCACCAGATCGGGCTCCAGCGCATCGGCGCCCAGCGCGATCGCCAGCTCGTAGGCGGAGCGGGTGTGCTCCGGCCGGTAGCCGCTCGCTCCGCGGTGGCCGATGACGAGCGGTGACTGGCGCGCGGGCATGCCGCGATCCTACGGGCGGCACTGCGCGGCTCGCAGCGGAGTCGAGGTCCGCTCGAAGAGAACAGCCAGACTCTGAGAGGTGCTCTCAGATATGGTGGTGTCCATCGTCGCAGTCCTCTCGGATCCGCGGCGCACCCCGCACCCACAGCGACTCAGATCCGCGAGTTCCCTCGGAGACCAGCGCACCTGAGAGAAGAGGAACCATGGCAAGCAACAATCCGGCCTTCGGACGCCCGGAGTTCAGCAACCGCGGCTACGCCGGCCGCGTGCAGGACCTCCCGGACGTCTCCCCCGGCACGCTCGACCAGATGTACTCCCGTCCGGCCGCCGGCTCCGTCGAGACCGACCGGATGACCGTCGAGGACACCCTCGCCAAGACCGCCCTCGCCTTCGTCGTGCTCCTCGCGGGTGCGGCCGTCGGCTGGTTCGTCCCGGGTCTGATGCTCCCCGCCGTGCTCGTCGCACTGGTGCTGGGCATCGTCAACGCCTTCAAGAAGCAGCCGTCGCCCGCCCTGATCCTCGGCTACGCCGCGACCCAGGGCATCGCGGTCGGTGCGATCTCGAGATTCTTCGAGAGCGCGTACGCCGGAGCGGTCGTCCAGGCCCTCATGGCGACCGTCATCGTGATCGGCGTCACCCTGGCGCTGTTCATGAACGGCAAGATCCGCACCTCGCCGAAGCTCAACAAGATCTTCTTCATCGGCATGATCAGCTACGCGGTGTTCTCGCTGGTGAACCTGGGCCTCGGCCTCTTCGGCGTCGGCGGCGGCTTCGGTCTCCGCACCGGCTTCATCGGCATCGTGATCGGCCTCATCGCCGTCGCGCTCGCCACGTACTCGCTCGTGATGGACTTCGAGTTCATCCAGCAGGGCGTGCGCAACCGCCTCCCCCGCATCTACGGCTGGACCGGCGCCTACGGCATCCTGGTCACCGTCGTCTGGATGTACCTGGAGCTGCTGCGCCTCGTCGCGATCTTCCGCGAGTAGCACGGCGCACCACGTCCGACGGGCGCTCGACCTCCGGGTCGGGCGCCCGTCGTCGTTAACGGCCCCCGCCGTTCCCGGTGCTCTGCCGGGAGCGCCTGGCACGATGGAGCGATGAGCGCCGCAGACTCCCGGATCGTCGGCCTGGACGTCGCACGCGGCCTGGCCGTTCTGGGCATGTTCGCCGCCCACCTCGCCCCCGTCGCGAGCGAGATGCTCTGGAACGGCCGCAGCTCCGTCCTCTTCGCCGTGCTGGCGGGAGTGTCGATCGGGCTGATGACGGGCGGTGCGCAGCGCTCCTCGCGGCCCTGGCACGACACGGGGTCGATCCTGCTCCGCGGGCTGTACCTGCTCGTCATCGGCGTCGCCCTGACGCTGCTCGGGACGCCGATCGCGGTGATCCTCCCGCACTACGGAGTGATGTTCCTCGTCGCGGCGCTGCTGCTCTTCCTGCCGCGGGCGGTCCTCGCCGTGCTGGTCGCGGTCGCCGCGATCGCCGGGCCCCTCGCGGTCGACGCGCTGACGAGCGCCGGCGGCTCCTGGCTCTCGACCCTGTCGCCCGACGAGGCGCTCCTGGCCGCGCAGCCCCTCACCTGGCTCACCCAGTACTACCCGGTGCCGTCGTGGGTGGCGTACGTGGTCCTCGGCCTCCTGATCGCGCGCTGCGACATCCGGTCCGCGACCACCCAGCGCTGGGTCGTCGTCTGCGGCGCCGTCTCGGCCGTGCTCGGCTACGGCGGCGGGCTGCTGCTCGGGGGGCCGGAGGCGGTGGAGGCGCACGCCAGCACCACCGCCGAGCTGCTCGGGGCGGGCGGGGTCGCCTGCGTCGTCCTCGGCGCGCTGACGGCTCTGCTGCAGCGGCTGCCGCTCCTGGCGCGTGCGGCGACTCCGATCGCGGCCGTCGGTGCGATGCCGTTGACGATCTACTCGCTGCAGCTCGTGGCGCTGGCGGTGTACCTCGTCCCGTTCGAGCCGTTCGACTTCGAGGCGTGGCGCAGCTGGGCGCTGCTCGGCGTCTTCGTGGTCGGCTCGATCGTCGCCGCTCTCCTCTGGCGGCGGCTCGTGGGGCAGGGCCCGCTGGAGTGGCTGCTCGCGCGCGCGTCGCTGCGGCCTCGGGGTCCGCGTGCGGCGCTGGGTTAGGGTGGCCGGATGATCACGCGTCGCGAGGCCGCTCAGCGCCTCGACATCCCCCTCGAGATGGCGACGCGGCACGGTATCCCCACCCGCCTGTCGGAGGAGGAGCTCACTGCCCTCGAGCAGGATCCGCCCGCCTGGCTCGTCCAGTCGCGGGCGAACCGCACGGGCAGGCGCCCCGTGTGGGTGACTCTCGACTGCGCCGTCTGCGGCCGCTCCGAGGCCGCCCGCCCGAAGAAGTGGTGGCCCGAGTTCACGTTCCTCGTCTGCGAGGACCATTCCCCCGCCTCCTGGCCGCACCACCCCGAGGGCCACCGCCGCGACGAGTACGACGGCATCGGCACCCGCTTCATCGGCGTCCTCGACACCCCCGCCTGACCCGCGCTCGCGCGCCGGCCGCCTGCGCCTGCACCGGGAACGGCCCCGCAGGGGCTCGTTCCCCACCACCCGCACCCCGGGAACGGCCCCGCAGGGGCTCGCTCCCCCACACCCTCCCCACAACGAGGAACGGCCCCCTCGAAGGGAGCCGTTCCTGACGTTCCGCGGGTCTCCGCGCGGCCAGCTGCAAGGCGGAGAAGGGCGCGATACCGGAGGTATCGCAACCGCCGACAACGCCGCAGATGACCGTGCGGAGACCCGCGGAATCACTCCCACTCGATGGTGCCGGGGGGCTTGGAGGTCACATCCAGCACCACCCGGTTCACGCCGCTCACCTCATTGGTGATGCGGTTGGAGATGCGGGCGAGGAGGTCGTAGGGCAGGCGGGTCCAGTCGGCGGTCATCGCGTCCTCGGAGGAGACGGGACGCAGGACGATCGGGTGGCCGTAGGTGCGGCCGTCGCCCTGGACGCCGACCGAGCGGACGTCGGCGAGGAGGACGACGGGGCACTGCCAGATCTCGGTGTCGAGGCCGGCGGCGGTGAGCTCGGCGCGGACGATGGCGTCGGCGTCCTGCAGCAGATCGAGCCGCTCCTGGGTGACCTCGCCGACGATGCGGATGCCCAGGCCGGGGCCGGGGAAGGGCTGGCGGCCGACGATGGCCTCGGGGAGGCCGAGCTCGCGGCCGATCGCGCGGACCTCGTCCTTGAAGAGGGTGCGGAGCGGCTCGACGAGCGCGAACTGCAGGTCCTCGGGGAGTCCGCCGACGTTGTGGTGGGACTTGATGTTGGCGGTGCCGGTGCCGCCGCCGGATTCGACGACGTCGGGGTAGAGCGTGCCCTGGACGAGGAAGTCGATCGTCTCGCCCTCGCCCTGCGCTTCGAGCACGAGCGCTTCGGCGGCGGCCTCGAAGGTGCGGATGAACTCGCGGCCGATGATCTTGCGCTTCTGCTCCGGGTCGCTGACGCCGGCGAGCGCGTCGAGGAACTGCTCGCGCGCGTCGACGGTGACCAGGCGGACGCCGGTCGCGGCGACGTAGTCCTCCTCGACCTGGCGGCGCTCGTCCTTGCGGAGGAGTCCGTGGTCGACGAAGACGCAGGTGAGCTGGTCGCCGATGGCGCGGTGCACGATCGCGGCGGCGACGGCGGAGTCGACTCCGCCGGACAGGCCGCAGATGACGCGGCCGGTGCCGACCTGCTCGCGGATCACGGCGACCTGGTCGTCGATCACGTTGGAGGAGTTCCAGTCGGCCGGGATGCCCGCGGCGCGGTGGAGGAAGTTCTCGATCACGGCCTGGCCGTAGGCGGAGTGCTTGACCTCGGGGTGCCACTGCACGCCGTAGAGGCGGCGCTCGTCGTTGCCGAAGGCGGCGACCGGGGTGGAGCTCGTGGAGGCGAGGACCTCGAAGCCCGCGGGCGCCTGTGCGACCGAGTCGCCGTGGCTCATCCACACCGTCTGGTCGGCGGGCTGCTCGCCGAGGAGCACGCCGCCGTCGGTCGAGAGGGCGGCGTCGGTCGCTCCGTACTCGCGCAGCCCCGTGTTGGCGACCTCGCCGCCGAGCGTCTTCGCCATCACCTGGAAGCCGTAGCAGATGCCCAGGACCGGGACGCCGAGGTCGAAGATCGCGGGATCGAGCTGCGGAGCGCCCTCCTCGTACACGCTGGAGGGGCCGCCCGAGAGGATGATGCCGACGGGCGACTTCGCGGCGATCTCGGCGGCCGTGGCGTTCGAGGGCACGATCTCGGAGTAGACGTTCGCCTCGCGGACCCGGCGGGCGATCAGCTGCGCGTACTGCGCGCCGAAGTCGACGACGAGGACGGGCTGCGCGGCCAGGTGCGGCTGGGGAGCGGTGGGCTGCTCGCTAATGGGGGGCCTCCACGGAGTCGGTCGGGGTCTTCGGGTCGGTGCCGGCGGTCCGGCGCTCGAGGTACTGCTCGACCTCGCGGGCGATGCGGGTCTCGACGAAGAAGGAGAGGGTGGGCACCACGCCGCCGAGCGCGATGAGCACGAAGCGCGTGAACGGCCAGCGCATGAGGCTCCACAGGCGGAAGTCGGCGAAGAGGTAGACGACGTAGAACCAGCCGTGCGCGATCAGGATGCCGGTGGACAGGTTCGCCCCGGTGCCGCTGGACTTGAACTCGCCTCCGGGCACCTCGTACATCGGAGCGAAGTGCAGGACGCCCTGCTGGCCGAAGGCGAACAGCTCGAGGTGGAAGACGTACTTGAGCAGCATCTCCGCGCAGAGCAGGAGCAGCATCACGCCGGTGATGATCGAGGTCACCCGGTAGAAGCGCAGTGCGCTCCGGATCGCAGGGAACTGCGCGGGCTTGGGCTCGAGGGGCATGGCGACCAGTTTACGGTGCGGGGGCGGGGGCCTCGGCCCGGTCGCCCAGGTCGGCGCGGGCGCGCTCCTCGGCGTCGAGCGCCTCCTCCGCCTCGCGCTCCCACGCGTCCTTGACGAGGCGGAACCAGAGGTAGAGGGCGAAGCCGGCGAAGACGACCCACTCGATCGCGTAGAAGACGTTGAGCCAGTTCAGCGAGACGTCGCTCACGCGCGCCGGGGAGTCGATGGCCTCGAGGCCGGCGACCGGCTCGTCGACGACCACGTAGCCCTCGTAGACGTCCTGCGGCGGATCCGGCCAGCGGTTGATCAGCGCCGGGACGGAGAGCGCGGTGAGGGTCGCGGGATCCAGGCCCTCCGCCGGCGCCTCCGCGGCCTCGTTGGCCACGAGGCGGCCGGTGAAGGAGGAGGGCGCCTGCTCGCTCCCGCTGTTCAGCGCGTCCGCGACGGACTGCGCCTGCGCCTCGTCCTGCGTCCAGCCGTAGGCGAGCACGAGGTCGGCGTCGGCGGTGCGCGTGCGGGCGATGACCCACCAGCCCGGCTGCTCGCCGTTCAGGCGGCCGCCGAGGATCTCGGCCCCGCCCGGCACGAGGACGGACGAGCCGTCCACGCGCTGGCCGTCGGCGGTCGCCGTGATCGAGCGGGAGGGGGTCGCGACCTCGCCGAGCGGGAGCGTCGTCTCCGACACTCCGGAGTCGGGAGCCGCGGCCTCGACCGCGCGGCCGACCTGCCACTGCCCGAGGGCGGCGAAGAGCCCGGCGATCAGGAGCGCGAGCGCCAGCGCGGCGATCCAGCGCGGGCGCCGGGCCACCTGCCCGACCGTGCTCTGCGTCATTCGTCCCTCGTCCGCCGTCGATCCGCGCGGTGTCCCGCGAGCCGGATCGAGCCTAACCCGTGAGTGTGGGAGCTCCGTGGGATCAGTAGTCGGGCTCCCTCGGGCGGCGGGGCCGGGCGTCGTCGGCGCCGTCGGACTGCTGCATCGCCTGGTCGATGAGCGCCTGGCGCATCGGATCGGGGAACTCGTCGTCGAGCTCGTCCGGCTCCGCGGGGCGCCTTGGAGGAGCGGGGGCCTCCTCCGCGGCGACGGCGGGCGCGGCCATCGCCGCCTCCACGAGCGCGAAGTCCTCCTCGTCCATCGCCGTGGCCGCTGCAGGCGCCGGGCGGTGCCTCCGCCGCGAGAGGAACGCGCCGATGCTCTCGGAGCGCGAGGCGAGGATCGGCCCGACGATGGCCATGATCAGCACGTAGAGGCCGGCGAAGGGCTGGATCCGCTCGTCGAGCCCCGCCGAGAGCGAGAGCGTCGCCAGGATGAGCGCGAACTCGCCCCGGTTGTGCAGGATGAACGCCGCGTTCAGGCCGGCGCGCGGTCCGAGCTTGTTGAGCCAGGCGACGAACTGCCCCGCGCCGAGGTTGAGGAAGATGGTCATCACCGCGGCGATGAGCACCGGCACCACGACGCTCGGGAACGCGCCGGGATCCAGCCCGAGACCGAAGTTGACGAAGAAGAAGGCGCCGAACACGTCGCGCAGCGGGATCGCGATGTGCTCGACCCTCGACCGGAACCGCGTCGCACCGATGACCAGTCCGATCAGGAACGCGCCGATGGCGTCCGTCACTCCGAGGACCTCGCCGATGCCGCCGAACAGGATGGCGAGTCCGAAGAACAGGATCGTGAACAGCTCGTCGTCGCGGGTGCGGAAGAAGCGGGAGACGACCTTCCCGCCCCAGCGGGCGATCGCGAACATCACCACGAGGAACGCGAACGCGATGACGAGCTTGAGCACCACCGGCCACGGCTCCGTCTCCCCCGAGAGCACGACGGACACGATCGCCAGGTACACCGCGATGAAGATGTCCTCGACGACCGTGACGCCCAGGATCATCGGCGTCTCGGGGTTCGCCAGGCGCTTGAGCTCGATCAGCAGCTTGGTGACGATCGCGCTCGAGCTCGTCGCCGTGATGCCCGCGATGATCAGCGCCTCGCGGCTGCCCCAGCCCAGCGCGAAGCCGAAGCCCAGGCCGACGGCCATGTTGACCGCGATGTAGGAGCCTCCGGAGAGGATCAGGCGGCCGGCGTTCCCGAAGAACTCGTCCTGGTCGAACTCCAGACCGAGGTTGAACAGCAGCAGGATCAGTCCGAAGACCGCGGTCAGCTCGATGTAGCTCGACTCGAAGTCGAGCGGGAAGAGGTGGAAGTTCGGACTCGCGAGGAGCCCGACGACCATGTAGATCGGGATGGCCGGGAGCCCGATCGTCCTCCCCAGCCGGCCGAGGACGTAGGCGACGACGAACAGGACGCCGAGGACGATGAGGTCTTCGCCGTGGTGCATCCTCAGGCTCCGGGCGGGGCGTCGACCGTCTTGGCGAAGCTGCCGGTGCGGAAGAACGCGAACGCCTTGGCGACCTTCTCGGGGCTGCCGGCGACCACGAGGGTGTCGCCGGGGAAGACGCGGAAGTCGGGGGCCGGCGCCGGGTTGGCGGCGTCGCCCCGGACCACGGCGACGACGGTCAGCCCGACGATCCCGCGGTCGGCCGGCTTGCCGAGCTGCTGTCCGGCGATGTGGTCGTCGTAGTCGACGGTGAACCAGTCGATCGAGAGGCCCGGGATCTGGTCGAGCGCGGTCAGCGACTCCGTGATCTGCGTGCCGCCGAGCAGCTCGGCGAGCGTGTGCGCCTCGTCGTCGCTCAGGCGGAGGGACACCTTGGCGCCGTCCTGGTCGCCCTCGGCGAACGTGATCAGGTCGCTGTGGCCGGAGCGGTGGGCGATGACGCCGACCTTGCCGCCGTCGGCCGTCAGGAAGGTGTGCAGAACGCCGACACCGGGCAGTTTGACCCTGCGGACCTCGACCATGCGTGCTCCCTCCGCGCCGTGCGGCGCTCCCACTCGGGACTTCCAGCTTAGGCGCGCTGCGGACCCTCCGGCCGAGGGAACCCCGACCCGTCGAGGGAGCCCGCAGTTCCTGGCGGTCTCGACGGTCCGGGGTTCCCTCGCTGTCCACAGGGGGTGGAGGGGAGTTTCCACAGACGGGGAAGGCGGAGGGGAGCAGGGGCGGCGAGGAGGCGAGAGTGGGGGGATGAGTGCGGTGAGGATCTTCCGGGACGAGGCGTGCGGCCGGTCGGACGAGTTCGTGCGGCTGCGCCGCGGAGTGTACGTGCGGGCGGGCGAGTGGGCGGAGGCCTCGGTGGACGAGAGGCAGCGGGCGCGGATCGACGCAGTGGCCGCGACCTGGACCGCGCCCTTCTTCCTCCGCGAGTCGGCGGCTGCGGTCTGGGGACTCCCCCTGGTCGAGCCGCTCGCGGAGACCGTCCACGTCGAGGGGGCGACGGACGTGGGCAGCCGGACGCGCAACGGCGTCGCCGAGCACCGGGGCGCGCGTCTGCCCTCGCTCGCGCTGATCGACGGTCTCGCCGTCTCGGACCTCGCGCAGACCGTCTTCGATCTGGCGCGGTTCTCCTCCTTCCGGCGCGCCGTCGTCGCGGCCGACCACGCCCTCCGCCTCGTCGACGAGGGCGGCTCGCCCCTGCTCACGCGTGAGGAGCTCCTGCGCCGGCACGCGGAGCTGCCCCCGGGCTCCCGGGGCCGCACGACGAGCGCCGCCGTGATCGCCTTCGCCGATCCCGCCTCCGAGACTCCGCTCGAGTCGATCAGCCGAGTAGCGGTGCACGTCGGCGGGCTGCCCGCGCCGGTACTCCAGCATCCTGTGCGCGACCAGGACGGGCTCGCCGGGATCGTCGACTTCTTCTTCGAGGAGGCGAGCGTGATCGGCGAAGCGGACGGCGACCACAAGTACACCGACCCGGCGTTCCTCCGGGGGCGCTCGCCTGAGCAGATGCTGCTGGCCGAGAAGCGCCGCGAGGACCGGCTCCGCGCCCGGGTCCGCAGCGTCGTCCGCTGGGGCTGGCGCGAAGCCTACGAGGTCCGCCCCCTGCTCGTCCGGCTGGCCCGCGCAGGCGTCCGACGCGTCGAGGGAACCCCCAACCGTCGAGGGAGCCGGCTGTTCACGGCGGCCTCGACGGTCCGGGGTTCCCTCGGTCGGTGAGCGTCAGCTCGGCTGGTACGGAGCGACGACGACCTCGACCCGCTGGAACTCCTTGAGGTCGGAGTAGCCGGTCGTCGCCATCGAGCGGCGCAGGGCGCCGATGAGGTTCGCCGTGCCGTCGGCGCCGGTGGCCGGGCCGTAGAGGACCTGCTCGAGGGTGCCGACGGTGCCGACCTCGACGCGCCGACCGCGCGGCAGCTGCGGGTGGTGCGCCTCCGCGCCCCAGTGCCAGCCGCCGCCCGGAGCGTCGGTCGCACGGGCCAGCGCCGAGCCGAGCATCACGGCGTCCGCGCCCACGGCGACGGCCTTCACGATGTCGCCGGAGGTGCCGAGGCCGCCGTCCGCGATGACGTGCACATAGCGTCCGCCCGACTCGTCGAGGTAGTCGCGGCGAGCGCCGGCGACATCGGCGACCGCGGTCGCCATCGGAGCCTGGATGCCGAGCGTCGTGCGGGTGGTGGAGGCGGCACCGCCGCCGAACCCGACGAGGACGCCCGCGGCGCCCGTGCGCATGAGGTGCAGCGCCGCGGTGTACGTGGAGGCGCCGCCGACGATGACGGGGACGTCGAGCTCGTAGATGAACTTCTTGAGGTTCAGCGGCTCGGTGTCGCGCGAGACGTGCTCGGCCGAGACGGTCGTGCCGCGGATGACGAACACGTCGACCCCGGCGTCGACGACGGTCTGGTAGAGCTCCGCGGTCCGCTGGGGCGACAGTGCACCGGCGACGGTCACGCCCGCGGCGCGGATCTCGGCCAGGCGCGCGGTCACCAGCTCGGGGCGGATCGGAGCGGAGTAGATCTCCTGCATCCGCTGCGTCGCGGTCTCGGCCGGAAGCCGGCGGATCTCCTCGAGCAGCGGCTCCGGGTCCTCGTACCGCGTCCACAGGCCCTCGAGGTCGAGGACGCCCAGCGCCCCCAGATGCCCGAGCCGGATCGCCGTCGCCGGCGACACCACCGAGTCCATCGGCGCGGCGAGGATCGGCGTCGCGAACTGGTACGCGTCGATCGACCACTTCACCGACACGACCTCGGGGTCGCGCGTCCGGCGGCTCGGGACGACGGCGATGTCGTCGAAGGCGTACGCGCGGCGGGCGCGCTTGGCGCGCCCGATCTCGATCTCCATGAGGCCGAGTTTACTGTGGCTCGCTCCTCGCTCCGCTCGTCGCTCGCCCGCAGTCGGCTCGAGCGGGTGGTCACGTTCCGCAGAGCGTCCTCCGTCCGCGCTACGACGATCCGCTGGCACGCGGATCGCCGGTCACCGCCGAGCGGTGTCAGCTGCGGCTCGCTCCTCGCTCCGCTCGTCGCTCGCCCACGGTCGGCTCGAACAGGTGGACGCGATCCGCAGAGCGGGCCGCGACCGCGCCACGACGATCCGCTGACACGCGGATCCCCGGTTCGCGCTTCCACCGTGCTCCAGAGCCCCGATCGCTCGCCCACGGTCGGCACGAGCGGGTGGACGCGATCCGCAGAGCGGGTCGGCTCTGTCGCACGAGCACGTGAACTCCGCACGGCCGCTACGACGATCCACTGGAACGCGGAACGCCGTTCCCGGCTCCGTCGCGCACTCGCGCGGTACGGGCGGCGACCACTCCCCCGCACTCGTAGGTGCGGAAGCCCTCCCCCGCAGTCGCGGCGGCGCCCCGCGCCGCTCGCGCTGCGCCCCCCGGCTCGCCAGACGGACTACGGTGCTCGTCTCCCGGAGGGAGGCGGCGGATCGGGACCGCGGCCCCTCCGGCGTGGTGGGCGTACGGGCCGCAGGCCCGTCGGGCAGAGGGGCCGCGATCCCGATCCGCCGCCGGCCCCACCAGAAGCCCTCAGCGCCGGTAGTTCGGCGCCTCCACCACCATCTGCACATCGTGAGGGTGCGACTCCTTCAGCCCGGCCGCCGTGATGCGCACGAACTTCCCGCGCTCCTTCAGCTCGGGGATGGTGCGCGCTCCGACGTAGAACATCGACTGGCGCAGTCCGCCGGCGAGCTGGTAGGCCACGTTCGCGAGCGGGCCGCGGTAGGGCACCTGGCCCTCGATGCCCTCGGCGATCAGCTTGTCGTCGGTGGGAACGTCGGACTGGAAGTAGCGGTCCTTCGAGTAGGAGGTCCGCTCGCCGCGGGTCTGCAGGGCGCCGAGGGAGCCCATTCCGCGGTAGGTCTTGAACTGCTTGCCGTTCTGGAACACGAGGTCGCCGGGGCTCTCCTCGCAGCCCGCGAGGAGGGAGCCGAGCATCACGGTGTCGGCGCCGGCGACGAGCGCCTTGGCGATGTCGCCGGAGTACTGGAGGCCGCCGTCGGCGATCACGGGGACGCCGGACTCGCGCGCGGCGAGGGACGCCTCGTAGACCGCGGTGACCTGCGGGACGCCGACGCCGGCGACGACGCGGGTGGTGCAGATCGAGCCGGGGCCGACGCCGACCTTGATCGCGTCGGCGCCCGCGTCGACGAGGGCCTGCGCCCCGGAGCGGGTCGCGACGTTGCCCCCGATGACGTCGACGCCGGCGAACGCCGCATCGGACTTCAGGCGGCGGATGATGTCGAGCACGCCGGCGGAGTCGCCGTTGGCGGTATCGACGACGATCACGTCGACGCCCGCGTCGAGCAGGGCGGTGGCGCGCTGCCAGGCGTCGCCGAAGAAGCCGATCGCGGCGCCGACCCGCAGGCGGCCCTCGTCGTCCTTCGTGGCGTTCGGGTACTGCTCCGACTTGTCGAAGTCCTTGACCGTGATGAGACCGGCGAGCTTGCCCTGCGCGTCGACGAGCGGCAGCTTCTCGATCTTGTGCTGCGCGAAGAGGGCGATGACCTCGCTGTCGGGTATGCCGACGCGGCCCGTGATCAGGCCGGTGCTGGTCATCACGTCGCGGACGAGCGTGGTCGCCTTCTCGAACGGCGAGACGAAGCGCATGTCGCGGTTGGTGATGATGCCCACGAGCACGCCGGTGGAGTCGACGACGGGGAGGCCGCTGATCCGGTACTGGCCGCAGAGGTCGTCGACCTGCGCGACGGTGGCGTCCGGGGTGGTCGTGACGGGGTTCGAGACCATTCCCGACTCGCTCCGCTTCACCCGGTCGACCTGGTCGGCCTGGTCGGCGATGGAGAGGTTGCGGTGCAGGACGCCGAGTCCGCCCTGGCGGGCCATCGCGATCGCCATGCGCGCCTCGGTGACGGTGTCCATCGCCGCGGAGAGCAGCGGGGTCGCCACGCTGATGCGCTTGGTGAGGCGGGAGGCCGTGTCGGCCTCGCTCGGGATGACGTCGGTGTGCCCCGGGAGGAGCATGACGTCGTCGTAGGTGAGTCCGAGGAATCCGAAGGGATCCGGCTGGTCCATCAATGCCCCTTAGCAGGTCGAGTGCGGGAGCCCGGAGAGGACGGGAGGAGTCCGCTCACGAGCGCCACGGTTGTTCGATCTTAAGCGCCGCGGGGCCCGCGGTATTCCTCGACGCTGCGGCCGACGGGCCTCGGATGGGCGCTGGAGCGCTCTCCTCTCCCTCATAATGTCGTCACGCGTAAGTGCGGACGGTGAAACACCGCCGACACATGCGGAACGTATGGTCAACCAACGTTGTTTGACGACGGCGATTCGGGCGTGCCCGGAGACCCCATCCGTCTGTGCACCCTGACGAGAGGTAGACGTCTTGCTCACAGCCAGCCGTTCGATGCGCCGCCAGCGCTCGACGACCCTGCATCCGACGGACCGGGAGGCGCCCCGTGGATAGGAGACGCCCGAGGCTCCGAGACCGCCTCCTGGCCCTGGGGCTGCTCGCCGCGACCCTCACCGGGATCGCCGCGGCGGCCCCCGCCGCACTCGCCGCCACCACCGCCGACCAGTCGATCATCGCCTGGGTCCGCGTGCAGGGGACGAACGAGAACCTGACGGGGGTGACCGTCGAGATCGGCGGTGACGCCTCCGCGACCGTGACCACCGGCGAGGACGGCCGGGCCACGTTCCCCCTCGACGCCGCGGGCACCTACACGGTGACCGTCGACGAGGAGTCGCTGCCCGCCGACAAGGGCTACCCCGCCGCGGGTCAGAACCCGAAGCAGGTGAAGATCGTCGCCTCGCAGAATCAGATCGTGAACTTCATCGTCTCGACGGCCAACCCGAAGGGCTCCGGGGCGACCGTCCCGGTCCCGACGGACTCCGCCGCTCCGACGAGCCCCGCGACCGAGGGCACGACCGGCAACGACGCGACGAACCCCGACGGGACGTCCAACGCGGTGAACCAGCCGGTGTCGGCCGACACGTTCTGGATCATCTTCTGGCCGAAGGTCGTCACCGGCCTGATCTTCGGGCTCCTGATCGCCCTCGCGGCGATCGGAGCCTCTCTGATCTACGGCGTGACCGGCCTGAACAACTTCGCTCACGGCGAGCTGGTCACCTTCGGTGCGCTGATGGCGTACCTCTTCTCCGGGGTCTTCGGACTCCCGGCGCTGCTGGCCATCCCGATCGCGGTGATCCTCGGCGGGGCCTTCGGCTTCGTCCAGGACGGGCTGCTCTGGAAGCCGTTGCGGAAGAAGGGCATCCAGCTCATCCCGCTGATGATCGTGACGATCGGCCTCTCGCTGGCCCTGCGCTACGTGTTCGTCTTCTTCTTCGGGGCCGACCGCCTCTCGCTCCCCAACAGCACCGCTCCGTTCTTCACGGTGCCGGAGCTCGGGATCAGCCTGAAGTTCACCGACATCGTCGGCGCCGTCGTCGGCGTCGTCTGCATCGTCGCCGTGGCCTACGTCCTCACGAAGACGAAGATCGGCAAGGCGATGCGGGCGGTCTCGGACAACCGCGCCCTCGCCTCCGCCTCGGGCATCAACGTCGAGCGCGTCATCCGCGTCGTCTGGGTGATGTCGGGCGCTCTCGCCGCACTGGCGGGCGTCTACATCGGCTACTACCAGTCGCTGCGCTGGGACACGGGAGCGTCGATCCTGCTGCTGATCTTCGCGGCGATCACGCTCGGCGGACTCGGCTCCGCCTACGGCGCGCTGGTCGGCTCGCTCATCATCGGACTGATGATGAACATCTCGACGATCTGGATCCCGGAGAACCTCAAGTACGTGGCTCCGCTCGTTCTCATGATCATCATCCTCCTGGTCAGGCCGCAGGGAATCCTGGGCCGCAAGGAACGGATCGGCTAGGACACCATGAACCTCAACTTCATCTGGCTGGCGATCGGGCAGATCGTCGATCCCACTGTCGCCGCGTATGCGCTGGCGACCATCGGCCTGGTCATCCACTTCGGATTCACGGGGCTGCTCAACTTCGGACAGGCCGGCTTCATGGCGGTGGGCGGCTACGCCTTCGCCATCACCTCGGTCAAGTTCGAGTGGCCCGTCTGGGGCTCCTTCCTCGCGACGATCGTCGCGGCGACCGTCTTCGCGCTCATCCTGGGCATCCCGACGCTCCGGCTGCGGGCCGACTACCTCTCGATCGTCACGATCGCGGCGGCGGAGATCATCCGGCTCTCGGTCAAGACCCCCGAGTTCTCGGCGATCACCGGCGGCTCGGAGGGCATCAACGGCGCCGCGAAGGCGTTCAACGACCTCAACCCGCTCCCCGAGGGCCGCTGGGGCATCGGCGTGCTCACCTACAGCCAGGACCAGTGGTGGGTGCGGATCGTCGGCTGGGGCCTCGTGCTCCTGGCCTGCCTCCTGGTGTTCCTCCTGATGCGCAGCCCCTGGGGCCGCGTCATCAAGGGCATCCGCGAGGACGAGGACGCCGTGCGCTCGCTCGGCAAGAACGTCTTCTCGTACAAGATCCAGGCGCTCATCCTGGGCGGAGTGCTCGGAGGCCTCGCAGGAGCGCTGTTCATCCTCCCCCGCTCGCTCCAGCCCGACAACTACGGCACCCAGCTCACGTTCTTCCTCTACACGATCATGCTGCTGGGCGGCGCTGCGACGGTCTTCGGACCCGTCGTCGGCTCGATCATCTTCTGGGTCGTCCTCGGTCTGACCGACGGACTGCTCACGCTCGGGATCGACACCGGGGTCCTCAACAACGACCTCATCCGCCTCACCACCGTGCAGACCGGACCCATCCGGTTCATCGTGGTGGGGGTAGCCCTCATGCTCCTGGTGATCTTCAGACCCCAGGGGATCTTCGGCAAGAAGAAGGATCTGCACTTTGCCTAAGACGCCGGTCTCGGACATCACCGAGGAAGCAATCGTCCCCGGGGTCAGGAAGAAGGACCCCATCGTCGTCGCCGACAACGTCAGCCGCCGCTTCGGCGGACTGACCGCTGTCGACGTCGAGCACCTCGAGATCCCCCGCGGATCCATCACTGCCCTGATCGGCCCGAACGGGGCCGGCAAGACCACGTTCTTCAACCTGCTGACGGGCTTCGACAAGCCCAACACCGGCAAGTGGAACTTCAAGGGCAAGAACCTCGCCAACGTCCCGGCCTACCGGGTGTCGCGGATGGGCATGGTGCGCACGTTCCAGCTCACCAAGGCGCTCGGCGGCATGACGGTGCTCGAGAACATGCTGCTCGGCGCGAAGGGGCAGAAGGGCGAGAACATCTTCACCTCGCTCATCCGCCCGCTGTGGTCGAAGGAGGAGGACTCGATCGAGCAGCGCGCGATCCGCCTGCTCGAGAAGTTCAAGCTGGACACCAAGCGGGACGACTACGCGTCGAGCCTGTCGGGCGGCCAGAAGAAGCTGCTCGAGATGGCGCGGGCGCTGATGTCGGAGCCCGAGCTCGTCATGCTCGACGAGCCGATGGCCGGCGTGAATCCGGCGCTGACGCAGTCGCTCCTGGGCCACATCGTGAATCTGAAGGACGAGGGCATGACCGTGCTCTTCGTCGAGCACGACATGCACATGGTCAACACGATCGCCGACTGGGTGATCGTGATGGCCGAGGGCAAGGTCGTCGCCGAGGGCCCGCCCTCGACCGTGATGAACGACCCGGCCGTCATCGACGCGTACCTGGGCGCTCACCACGACACCGACCTGGGCACGATCGAGGGCCAGCTCGAGATCGCCGAGGAGATGGACTCCGACCTCGTCCGCGAGGACGTGGAGCTGCAGGCGGAGCAGGCCGGCATCCCGACGCCCGGCCACGACGCTCCGGCCGCCGCTCCGGCCTCCGCGCCGACGAGCGTCGCCCCGACGACCGACGCCCCGGCCGTCGAATTCGAGAAGGACGAGAGATGACCGCCGACACGACGACTCCGAACACCCTCGAGACGCACGACCTGCACGCGGGCTACGTGCCGGGGGTCAACATCCTCAACGGCTCCAACGTCTACGTGAAGCGCGGCGAGCTCGTCGGGATCATCGGCCCGAACGGCGCCGGCAAGTCGACGCTGCTGAAGGCGATGTTCGGCCTGGTCAACATCCGCCAGGGCACCGTCGTGCTGAACGGCGAGGACATCACCGGCCTCAAGGCCGACAAACTGGTGTCCAAGGGCGTGGGCTTCGTGCCGCAGAACAACAACGTCTTCCCGTCGCTCACCATCGAGGAGAACCTCGAGATGGGCATGTACCAGAAGCCGAAGCTGTACAAGGAGCGGCTCGAGTTCGTCACGGAGCTCTTCCCGGAGCTCAGCAAGCGGCTCAAGCAGCGCTCGGGGTCGCTCTCGGGCGGTGAGCGCCAGATGGTGGCGATGTCGCGGGCTCTGATGATGGACCCGTCGATGCTGCTGCTCGACGAGCCCAGCGCGGGCCTGTCCCCGATGCGGCAGGACGAGACCTTCGTCAACGTGCAGAGGATCAACCGCGCGGGTGTCTCGATCATGATCGTCGAGCAGAACGCGCGGCGGGCGCTGCAGATCTGCGACCGCGGCTACGTCCTCGACCAGGGCCGCGACGCCTACGAGGGCGCGGGCCGGGAGCTGATGAACGACCCCAAGGTCATCGAGCTCTACCTGGGCACGCTCGCGACGACCAACGAGGTCACCACGAGCACCCCGACCGTCGGCGGCTGACTCCGCCGCGAAGGGCCCGTCGTCTCCGGACGGCGGGCCCTTCGTCGTTCCCCGGGGGGCGGAGCGGCTCGGAGGGCCGGCGCGGCCCCACGGGGAGGTCGAACGGCCCCGGACGGAGGCCGGTTCGGCCCGGAGAGTCGGAGGGGCCCGCCCGGGGAGGCGGGCGGTCCGGTCCCCGGAGACGCGGCCGCACGGAGTGCGCGCGGGAGGAGTCGGTCGGGCCGCTCCCCGGCCGCGGACGGGCCTCCAGCGGTCTCTCCGTGGCACGCGTCGCACCCCGGGACGTCAGCGGGACGGCGGGTCGGCGACCTCGCCTCCTGTCCGCGGAACGAGGGCACGACAGCGAGAGTCTCTCCGCAACCGCGACCCCCACGAGGGGGACGGGAAATCGCCCCTCCTGCCGTAGTTTTGGGGACACGGGACAGCCCTGCAGGGGCATGTCCCGGTCCCCTCTCCCCCGGTAGGGACCGCGATCGGCCGCCGATCTCCTCCCCTCCCCGCAGCGCCTCGAGCGCCGCGTCGTCCGCCTCGAAGGAGCCGACCATGAAGAGCTACACCCCCGCCCCTGTGGAACTCGGAGCCGGCTTCGGCACAGGTGCGATCGGCGACTACGAGCGCTGGCGCGTCGTCGGCGTCTACGCCCAGGTCGTCATCGCCGAGACCACGGGAGGCAAGCGCCGCAACTACAGCCGCTCCTTCGTCACGTACCGTCTCGCGCAGGAGGCGGAGCTGCTCCGCGCCTCCTAGGCTCTCCGCGGCACTCGGAGCGCGCGTCGTCCCTCGGAGGGCGCGCGCTTCTGCGTTCCCGCTCGACGTCGTCGCTCCCGCCCGCGGTCCGTCACGGCGCTCCTCGAGGCCGAGAGAGGCGCTCGGAGGCGCCCACTGCCCGCCGGGGCTCCTCCTCCCCTGGAGTGGCCGCCTCGACGCCGCGTGAGGCCCTGGACGCCGCGGAGCCGTTCGTCCGCGCCCGGACAGCGGTCGCCTCCGCAACGGCCGCCCCGCCTCGCTGCGCCCGTCCGCGCGACCGGTGCGTCTCCGCCTCTGCGCTCCGGGAACGGCGGAGGGGCCCGGTCCGAAGACCGAGCCCCTCAGGGATGCGGCAGGAGCCGCGTCACCGCGTCGTCAGTTCAGCGAACCCTCGACGGTCTCCTCGAAGGAGGTGGTGTTGCCCGTGCCGTACTTGTAGATCGAGACCGAGGCCTCGCTGGTGTCGCCGTTCTCGTCGAACGAGATCGGGCCGGAGAGGCCGTCGTAGTCGACGTCCTCGCCGTCGGCGATGAGCTTCGCGCAGTCGGCGAAGGTCGTGCACTTGGTGCCGCCCTCGGAGACCGACATGAGGTTGTCGCGGATGGTCGCGCCGTCCGTCGCCTTGCCCTGGAGCGCGGCGAGAGCGGTCAGGACCGTGGCGTCGTACGACTCCGGCGCGTAGCTGAACACGGTCAGCGCGTCGTTGCCCTGCGACTCGACGAGCGACTGCAGCTTGCTCTGGAAGTCCTCGGACGCCTGGACGCCGGGGTTGGTGAACTGCGCGCCGGCGATGTCGACGTTGGTGTCGGACTCGCCGATGACGCCGTAGTTGCCGTCCGTGCCGTAGAGCTTCGAGAAGTCGAAGCCCTTCGCCGAGAGCTGCTCCGCGATGGTCTTGATCTCGTCGAACGAGATGACGACCAGCGCGTCGGGGTTCGGGGCGAGGACCGAGGTCAGCGCCGAGTTGAAGTCGGTCGAGGCCGGCTCGAAGATCTCCTCGGCCGCGACGGATGCTCCGCCCGCCTCGAGGGTCTCCTTGATGTTCTTCTCGAGGCCGGTGCCGTACGCGTCGTTCATGTACAGGATCGAGACGTTGGTCTTGCCGTCGCCGAGGATCTTGTTGCCGAGGATGCGGCCCTGGAGCACGTCCGAGGGAGCGGTGCGCCAGTAGTAGCCGTCGTCGTCGTAGGTCGTGAAGTCCGGCGAGGTGTTGGCCGGCGAGATCTGGACGACGCCCGCCTGGGTCACCTGGTCGATGAAGGTCTTCGAGACGCCCGAGGACGCCGCGCCGATGATGGCGGAGACGTTGTCGGCGATGAGGGACGTGGCCGACTGCGTCGCGATGTCGGTCGTGGTGTCGCCCGAGTCCTTCTGCTCCACGTCGATGGTGATGCCGGCCTTGGCGTCGTTGATGTCGACGACCGCCTGGTCGACGCCCGCGATCTCGGGCGGGCCGAGGACGGCGAGGGTGCCGGTCTGGGGGAGGATCGTGCCGATCTTCAGGGACAGGTCGCCCGAGCCGCTGTCGCCGCCCGATCCGCTGTCGCCGCCGCCGGCACAGCCGGCGAGGACGAGAGCGCTGGCGCCCAGAATGGCGACGCCGCCGAGGGTTGCCCGGAGGGACCGCGCGCGGGCCGAGCCGGCCTTCGCGTAAACGCCCATGTTGCTCCTTGAGAGGTGTGTGTCAGTGGGAGCGGCGCCGGTGGCAACCGCTCGGCCAACCTAACCTTCGAAGCAGCCGTGAACAATACAGGGGTGTTACCAATACGTTTCGCGACCGGATCGTTACCATTCCGCCGTCGCACCGCGTCAGGACGACGCGTTCCGCAGATCAGACGGAGGAACGGCGCCGTCTGCGCTCCGCGGCGACGAGGTCGCCTGAGAAGATCGCCAGGGCGGCCCACACCAGCGCGAAGCCGATCCAGCGCTCGAGCGGCATCTCCTCGTGCAGGACGAAGGCCCCGACGAGGAACTGCAGGAACGGCGTCAGGTACTGCACGAAGCCGACGATCGAGAGCGGGAGGCGCCGGGCGGCGCCCGCGAACAGGAGCAGCGGGACGGCCGTGACGATGCCGGCCGAGGCGAGGATCAGGGCGTGTCCCGTCCCCTCCGTCGTCAGGGTCAGACCCACCGTGGAGCCCACGACCGCCAGCTGCACGACGGCGAGCGGCGTCAGCCACAGCGTCTCGAGCGTCAGCCCGCCGACCGCGTCCACAGTGCCTCCGACGCGGCTCTTCACCAGGCCGTAGAGGCCGAACGAGAAGGCGAGGGCGAGCGAGATCCACGGGAAGGATCCGTAGCCCACCGCGATGACCAGCACCGCGACCGCGCTGACGCCCATCGCGGCCCACTGCAGGGGCCGCAGGCGCTCGCGCAGCACCAGGACACCCAGCAGCACCGTGACCAGCGGATTCATGAAGTAGCCCAGAGCCGCCTCGATGACGTGGCCCGTGGTCGTGGCGATCACGTAGACCTGCCAGTTGACGTAGATGAGCACGCCCGCGATCGCCATCACGCCGAGCAGGCGGGGGCGGCGCAGCAGCGCGCCGAAGGAGCGCCAGCCGCGGAGGACCGTGAGCAGGATCACGCAGAACACGAGCGAGAAGAGCACCCGGAAGGCGACGATCTCGAACGGCGAGGCCGGCGCCATCGCGATGAAGTAGAGGGGCATCGCGCCCCAGAGCAGGTAGGCCGAGAACGCGAACAGCAGCCCCGTGCCGGACATCCCGCCCGGGCGCCCGGAGGCGCCGAGAGCCTCCACTCCTTCGCCGAGAGGCACGTCCGAGGGGGACGGCGAGACGGACTCGGCGGGGGTGCGGGAGCTGGTCACTCCCCCGATGCTACGCAGGCACGGGGCGGGGGGACGGTCCTGTACCGGGCGGATCAGGCCACTGGTCGCGAGGAGGACCGGGAACGACGGAAGGGCCCGCCGACCGAGGTCGACGGGCCCTTCCGAGGGATGCTGCCTAGCGGACGACGACCGCGAGGACGTCGCGAGCGGAGAGGACCAGCAGGTCCTCGCCACCGAACTTGACCTCGGTTCCGCCGTACTTGGAGTAGATCACCTTGTCGCCGACGGCGACGTCGAGCGGCACGCGGTTGCCGTTGTCGTCGATGCGACCGGGTCCGACGGCGACGACCTCGCCCTCCTGCGGCTTCTCCTTGGCGGTATCGGGGATGACGAGACCGGAAGCGGTCACCTGCTCCGCCTCGACCTGCTTGATGACGATGCGATCTTCGAGCGGCTTGATGGACACCGACACGGTTGACCTCTTTCTTGACGACGATGTGGGCGGAACGCGGTTCTGGCACACACGCTCCGAGAGTGCTAGATCCATCGTAGGGGCTCCGCTGGCACTCGTGCAATCAGAGTGCCAAGCGGGGCGGCGGACCCGCCGGGAGGCCGTGGCCTACCATGGCCGGATGCGACGCGACGAGCTGGTCGAGCTCCTCTCCCCCGAGGGCCTCCGGCTCCTCGACTCCCTCGACGGCTACCGGTCGGACGATCTGGTCCGGGCCGTGGCACGCCTCCGGGCGGCCGGCCACTCCCCCGTCCTCGTCGCCGCGGTGCTGACCCAGGCGAGGCTCCGGCAGAAGGCGGAGGCGAAGTTCGGCGAGTTCGCCCGCTCGATGCTCTTCACGGACGCGGGACTCGAGCAGGCGACGCGATTGCGCGTCGCCGCACTGCACGCCGGCCGGTTCGCCGCCGCGGGAGCGGCGCGCGTCGCCGACCTCGGCAGCGGTATCGGGGGCGACGCCCTCGCCCTGGCCGCGATCGACCTGGCGGTCACCGCCGTCGAGGCCGACGAGGTCACCGCGACCCTGGCCAGCTTCAACCTCGCCCCGTTCCCCGCGGCGAGCGCCGTGCACTCGACGGCCGAGGCCTTCGACCTCGACGGCTTCGACGCCGTCTACCTCGACCCCGCGCGCCGCACGGCCGGCCACCGCGAGACCCGTCGGCTCGACGATCCGGACGACTACTCCCCCTCGCTCGACTTCGCGTTCGGCCTCGCCGAGCACCTCCCGGTGGGCGTGAAGGTGGGCCCGGGCTTCGACCGAGATCGCCTCCCCCGGGACGCCGAGGCGCAGTGGGTCTCGGTCGACGGCGAGCTGGTCGAGACCGGGCTCTGGTTCGGTGCTCTGGCGCGACCGGGCGTGCGCCGCTCCGCCCTGCTGCTCGGAGCGGCCGGCTCCTCCGAGCTCACCGCGGCGGGTGACAGCGAGGACGAGGAGGTCGGCCCGCTCGGCGCGTTCGTCCACGAGCCCGACGGCTCGGCGATCCGGGCGCGCCTCCTGGGCGAGCTCGCGCGCTCCAGCGGCTCGCGGATGCTCTCGCCCGGCATCGCCTACCTGACGGGCGACGAGGCGGCCACCTCGCCCTTCCTCCGCAGCTTCCGGGTCCTCGCCGAGCTGCCGCTGGACGAGCGCACGCTGGCGAAGGAGCTGCGCACCCGCGGCGTCGGCGTGCTCGAGATCAAGAAGCGCGGAGTGGACATCGACCCCGCCCGCTTCCGCAAGCGCCTGGGCCTGTCCGGCACCGGCAGCGCGGTGCTGATCCTGACGCGGATCGCCGGGCGCCACCGCGCCCTGCTGGCGGAGCGCGTCGAGCGGCCCGCGCCGGCTCAGTAGCCGGAGGTGCCGGCGGCGAGGGCCACCACGACGAAGACGAGGAAGACCGCCAGGTAGATCAGCGAGACGGCGATGCCGACGAACCCGGTGATGATCGCGGTCAGCGCGAAGCCGCGCGCGGCCGGCTCGCGCCGGCGTCCGAGGAAGCCGAGGACGACGGCCGGAGCCGACAGCAGGAAGCCGAAGCCCGCGGCGAAGAGCGTGATGACCAGGCCGACGATGCCGAGGATCATCCCGACGAGGCTCAGCGTGCGCGGGACGACGGGCGCCGGTGCGGCCGCGTAGGCGGCGGGGTGGCCGGGCGCGGAGGGATACGCGGGCGCCGAGGGGTACGCGGGCGGGGGCGGCGGCGACCCGTAGGCCGGCGGAGCGGAGTCGGCGAGCGGCGCGGACGGCAGCGAGGGCAGCCCCGTCGAGGTGCCGACGATCGCGCTGCTGGTCTCGGGCGGGCACACCTCGCTCCTGCACGTGCGGGATCTGGTGT